>NZ_JBFODQ010000091.1:0-212606 GCF_040908355.1 Aeromonas sp. R2-2
ACCAGACATTGAAAATCAAAAATTGTTTTTGATGTTCGATGCTGTGAGTGCCCACACAGATTGCTTGATTCAAATTGTTAAAGAGCGACGCAACAATGTGTTGCTGCGGGAGTGGAATTCTACTCAACCGCCTTCTCGAGTCAAGCCTTATTTTCAAAGGCTTTTCGAGGTTATCGACGAAGTTGTTTGCGTTGCCGCCTGCCCTGTCGATGGAGGCGCATTATAGGGATCTGGATCACGCTTGCAAGGGTGTTTTCGAATTAAATTCGCATTTTTGGTTTAACCGTTCACTAATCACCCAAAAAGCGCATTTATCCTGCAACAACACACCCGTTTGGCGAGCTCGCTATCCTCTAGATGGCGTGGCGGTGGTAGCAGATCAAGGTTGTGGCGATTTGGTCTCTCTACATCTATATGCATGGTGATCGAGGTCACGCCTTCGGGTAACATAGCGCCCCTTTGCGATTCACACACTCTTGGGCTTTGGAGAGTTTAATGCCTTTTGCACTTGGCCAGCGTTGGATTAGTGATACAGAGACGGATCTGGGGTTGGGGACTGTCGTTGCTGTTGAAGGACGCATGGTTACCCTGTTGTTTCCGGCTACCGGTGAAAACCGCATGTATGCCAAAGAAGAGGCGCCGGTCACCCGGGTCAGCTTCAATGTGGGCGATCAGATCACCAGTCACGAAGACTGGACAATGACAGTCGAAGAAGTGCAGGAGAAAGACGGCCTGCTTATATATGTAGGTGTGCGCACCGACAATAATGAGCCCGTTGCCCTCAAGGAAGTGTTTCTCAACAACTTTATCAAGTTCAACAAGCCGCAGGATCGCCTGTTCGCCGGTCAGATCGATCGGATGTCCCGCTTCACCCTGCGCTACGAGGCGCTGGTCAACCAGCACCAGCGTCGTCGCAACCCGACTCGCGGTCTGGCCGGTGGCCGGGTCAGCCTGATCCCGCACCAGCTCTATATCGCTCATGAAGTGGGTCACCGCTACGCCCCGCGCGTACTGCTGGCTGACGAGGTGGGTCTGGGCAAGACCATCGAAGCGGGCATGATCATTCATCAGCAGCTGCTCTCCGGTCGCGCCCATCGGGTGCTGATCCTGCTGCCCGAAACGCTCCAGCATCAGTGGCTGGTCGAGATGTTGCGCCGCTTCAACCTGCACTTCTCCCTGTTTGACGAGGAGCGTTGCATCGAGGCGTTCGCCGATGCGGAGAACCCCTTCGAGACCGAACAGCTGGTGATCTGCAGCCTCGACTTCCTGCGCAAGAAGCGTCGTCGCTTCGAGCAGGTGCTGGAAGCCGAGTGGGATCTGCTGGTTGTCGACGAAGCCCACCATCTGGAGTGGAGTGAAGAGGCGCCGAGCCGTGCCTATGAAATGGTGGAAGCGCTGGCCGAACAGGTGCCGGGCGTGCTGCTGCTGACCGCCACCCCGGATCAGCTGGGCCACCAGAGCCACTTTGCCCGTCTGCGCCTGCTCGATCCCGAGCGTTTCTACGACTACGAGGCCTTCCTCGCCGAGGAGCAGGCCTATGGTCAGGTCGCCAGCGCAGCGCAAGAGCTGCTGGATGGCGAGACCCTGAGCGATGAAGCCAGACAGACCCTCGCCAGCCAGCTGGAAGGGCTGGACTTGAGCGATGCCGCCGCCCGCCAGCAGGCGGTCGCCAAGCTGCTGGACCAGCATGGCACCGGCCGGGTGCTGTTCCGCAACAGCCGCGCCAATATTCAGGGCTTCCCCGAGCGTCACCTCAACGTCTACCCCATGCCGCTGCCGGAGCAGTACAAGACTGCCATCAAGGTGATGGGCATGATGGGTGGCAACGGTGGCGATCTGCAGACCCGCGCCCTGCGCTACCTCTATCCCGAGAAGATCTTCCAGCAGTTCGAAGGCGACAACGCCACCTGGACCCAGTTCGACCCACGCGTTGAATGGTTGCTGGAGCTGCTGCTCTCTGCCCGTCAGCAGAAGGTGCTGGTGATCTGCTCCGAAGCAGCGACCGCCATCGCGCTGGAAGAGGCGCTGCGTACCCGTGAAGGGATCCGTGGTGCCGTGTTCCACGAAGGGATGTCGATCCTTGAGCGGGACAAGGCCTCCGCCTATTTCGCCCAGCAAGAGGGTGGCGCCCAGGTGCTGCTCTGCTCCGAGATCGGCTCAGAGGGTCGCAACTTCCAGTTTGCCAGCCATCTGGTGCTGTTCGATCTGCCTCTCAACCCGGATCTACTGGAACAGCGTATCGGCCGACTGGATCGTATCGGTCAGCAGAATACCGTCGAGATCCATGTTCCCTATCTGGAGGGTACCTCCCAGCGCGCCCTGCAGCTCTGGTATCACGATGGCCTCGATGCGTTCGAGCAGACCTGCCCGACTGCCCGCCCGGTATTCGAAGCGGTACGTGAAGAGCTGTTCGAGCTGCTGGCCGCCAACACCGGCGATCAGGCGGCCCTCGAGACCCTGCTGGTCAAGACCCGCGAACTGCACGAGCCGCTCAAGGCCCGGCTGGAACAGGGCCGCGATCGCCTGCTGGAGATCCACTCCAGCGGTGGCGCCGCCGCCCAGCAGCTGGTCGACAAGCTGGCCGCCGAAGATGATGACACCGGCATGATCTCCTTCGCTCTCAAGATGTTCGACGAGATCGGCGTCAATCAGGATGACCGTGGCGAGAACGCGCTGGTGCTGACCCCCGGGGATCATATGCTGGTCTCCAGCTTCCCGGGCCTGCCGCAAGACGGTATGACCATCACCTTCGATCGCAACACAGCCCTGTCGCGGGATGACATGGCGCTGCTCTCCTGGGATCACCCCATGATGCGCGGCGGTATCGACCTGATCCTGGGTTCCGAGATCGGTGCCACCTCGGTGGCACTACTCAAGAACAAGGCGCTGCCCATCGGCTCCATCCTGCTTGAGCTGATCTTCGTTGCCGAGTCTGCGGCCCATCCCCAGCTCTACCGCTTCATGCCGCCGACACCGATCCGTCTGCTGATGGACAAAAACGGCCAGAATCTGGGTGAGAAAGTGGCGTTTGATGCCTTCAACCGTCAGCTGACGCCGGTCAATCGCCACCTCGGCAGCAAACTGGTCACCGCGTCCCAACCGGTGATCCACGGTCTGATTGGCAAGGGCCAGGCCATTGCCGAAGAGCTGAAAGCCGGGATTGTCGACAAGGCCCGCGCCCAGATGGCGCAGACCCTGCTGCAGGATCTGGATCGTCTGGAGGCGCTCAAGGCAGTCAACCCGAACGTGCGCGACAGCGAACTGGATTATCTGCGCAATCTGCAGGCAGAATTGCACCACCTGATCGATCAGACCCAACTCAAGCTGGATGCAATCCGCTTTATCGTGGTCACCCATAACTGACAAGGTACCGACCGACAGCGGCCAGAACCAGCTCAAACTGGATACCCAAGGCCGCTTTGTCGTGGTTACCCATAACTGATGGGGGCTTGCCCCCACCTTCTGATGCGAGACATTTATGTTTGAATACTCACCGCCTCTGGAACCCTGGCTCGATATCCTGTTCAAGGACAAGGACATCATGGTGGTCAACAAGCCCACTGGCCTGCTAAGCGTCCCCGGGCGCGGCCCCGAGAATGAAGACAGCGTCCTGCATCGGGTGAAACAGCAACACCCCAAGGCGGCGGCAGCTCATCGCCTCGACATGTCCACCACAGGCGTCATTGTCATTCCCCTCAATCCCAACTCTCATCGGGAGCTGAGTCGGCAATTTCGCGAGCGGGAGACCGAGAAGCACTATCTCGCCTGGGTGTGGGGTGAACCGGAGCTGGATGCGGGCGAAGTAGATCTGCCGCTCTGCGTCGACTGGCCCAACCGGCCGAAACAGAAAGTTGACCACGAAGAGGGGCGTCACGCCCTGACCCTGTGGCAGAAACTGAAGGTGGAGAACGGCAACAGCCTGATCAAGCTGACTCCCATCACAGGTCGCTCGCACCAGCTGCGCGTCCATATGCTGGAGCTGGGGCACCCGATCCTGGGTGACAACCTCTACGCCCATCCGGATGCGCTGGCAGCGGCGCCCCATCTCTACCTGCATGCGGCCATGCTGACCATCAGTCACCCCCGTAGCGGCGAGCGGATGACCTTCGAGGCGCCGGCTCCTTTCCCGGTCTGATCCCGCAAATCGCAGAGATAAAAAAGCCCCCATCGCAAGATGGGGGCTTTTTCATTAGGGTCAGACGCGAATATCGATCTTGCTTCCCAGAGAAGCGCTGGCCGATGTCGGTGCAACCGGCGCTGATTGCGCTGCATTTTGCAGCAGCTTCAGCGCAGCTTCGCCCTCTTGGGTCTGCTGTTTCTTGGCCAGACTGGCCGTCATCAGAGCAGAACCAAACGACGCATTTGCAGAACTTGATATATCCATAGGGTTCCTCCTGCACTCAACAGTATCGGCCAAGCGGCCCCGAACATAAGCACTGAATGCAAAACAATCTGAAAGTCGCTTTTCTATCAATCAGATAGCAATAGCATTCATGGCCCCTGTTCACCGCTGGATGACGCCTTCAAGCTCCTGTGCCGTCATCGCCCGAAGCACCTTACAGGGGTTGCCAGCCGCCAACACATTGGCGGGCACATCTTTGGTCACCACCGAGCCTGCGCCGATGACGCTGTTGTCACCGATAGTAACGCCGGGGCAGATGACGACGCTGCCGCCAATCCAGACGTTGTGACCGATCCGCACCGGCTTGCCGAACTCGACACCCTTGATACGTGGCGCCACCGCCACCGGGTGAGCGGCGGTGTAGATCTGCACCCCGGGCGCCAGCAGCACGTTGTCGCCGATGTGCACCTCGCAGACGTCGAGGATGGTGCAGCCCACGTTGGCGTAGAAGTTCTCGCCGACGAAGATGTTGGCGCCATAGTCGCAGAAGAACGGCGGATTGATGGCACACTCCTGGCCGCGGCTACCGAGCAGCTCGTGCAGCAAAGCATCCTGCGCCGGTTTCTCCTGCCAGCTGGTGTTGAAGGTGTGATAGAGCCTGCGGCAGCGCTCACGTGCCGCTTTCAGCTCAGGATCACCCGCATCATAGGGCTCCCCCGCCACCATCTTCTGCCACTCGGTACCGCACACCACCTTCTCCATTACCTACTCCATCAGCCAGATCAGGGATTCATAAGGGCGCAGCATACCCGATTGCGGTTGGGCCGGGCTATCGGGGTAGTTGCCGAGCAGCAGCCGACCCTTCCCGCTTTGCAGCTCGGCAGGCAAGGCAAACTCAACCGGCTCGCCGTAGAAGTTGCTCACAACCAGCAGGGTCTGACCGTTGGCGCGGCGGGCATAGGCCCAGATCTGCGGGTGCCCGGTCAGCAGCTCCTGATAATCCCCCTGGGTGAAGATGGGGTGCGCCTTGCGAAGGGCGATGAGATCCCGGTAGTGCCAGAACACCGAGTGCTGGTTGGTCAGCGCCGCCTCGGCATTGATCTCGGAATAGTTGGCGGCTGGCTTGAGCCAGGGTGTCCCGTTGGTGAAACCGGCGTTGGCCGCAGCGCTCCACTGCATCGGGGTGCGCGAGTTGTCGCGGGACTTGGCACCGAGAATGGAGAGGATCTCGGCCTCGCTCATCCCTTCGGCCTGCTTGATGGCAAAGATGTTGCGGCTCTCCACATCCTGATAGTCATCGATGCGCTGATAGCCGGGGTTGGTCATGCCGATCTCCTCCCCCTGATAGATGTAGGGGGTGCCCTGCAAACCGTGCAGAGTGCTGGCCAGCATCTTGGCGGCCACTACCCGATGCTCGCCCTCATCGCCGAAACGGGAGACGATGCGCGGCTGATCGTGGTTGCACCAGAACAGCGCCGACCACCCCTTGCCATGCATACCGCTCTGCCAGTGGTTGAAGATGCGCTTGAGCTCGAGGAAATCGAACGGCGCCTTGGTCCACTTGTTGCCGTTGGGGTAATCCACCTTGAGGTGGTGGAAGTTGAACACCATGGAGAGCTCGGAGCCATCGAGGGCGCCATAGCGCTGGCAGTGCTCCAGCGAAGTGGAGGACATCTCCCCCACCGTCATGGCTCCCACCGGGGCAAACACGTCGCGGCTCACATCCTGCAAAAATTCGTGGATGCGCGGCCCGTCGGTGTAGAAGCTGCGGCCATCGCCAATCTCGTCGTTCGGGAACGTCTGATCCTTGGAGATAAGGTTGATGACGTCGAGGCGGAACCCATCCACCCCCTTCTTGGCCCAGAAGTGGATGATCTTTTTCACCTCAGCGCGCACCGCCGGATTTTCCCAGTTGAGATCCGCCTGCTCGCGGGCAAACAGGTGCAGGTAGTACTGACCGGTGGCTGAGTCCAGCTCCCAGGCGCTGCCACCAAACTTGGATTGCCAGTTGTTGGGCACTCCGCCATCCACCGGATCGCGCCAGATGTAGTAGTCGCGGTAGGGGCTGTTTTTATCCCCCAGCGCCGACTTGAACCAGGTGTGCTCGGTGGAGGTGTGGTTGACCACGATATCCATCACGATGCGGATGTCGCGCGCGTGGGCGGCGGCCAGCAGCGCCTCGAAATCTGCCATGGTGCCGTAGGCGGGGTCGATGGCAAGGTAGTCGGCGATGTCGTAGCCGTTGTCCACCTGCGGAGAAACATAAACCGGGGTCAGCCAGAGGGCATCGACGCCCAAGGTCTTGAGATAGTCGAGGCGGGCCATGATCCCCTTGAGATCGCCGGTGCCACGGGCAGCGGAATCCTGAAAGCTCTTGGGGTAAATCTGGTAAATCACGGCACTCTGCCACCAGGGTGTTTGGCTCATGGGTCTTTCTCTTGTCTCGAATAGAAAATGGAGAGGGCGACCCGCGGGTCGCCCTGATAATCAGTGTCAGGCGCTGGCTTGGGCCAACTTGCCAGCGGCTTGCTGGCGCTTGTAGACCAGCAGGGTCAGCACCACCGGCACCACGATGGCGACCAGCATGGCGATGGCGAACACCGCCCAGTATTGCGGCTGGATGGAGAGGATGCCCGGCAGGCCGCCTACCCCGATGCCGTTGGCCATCACCCCGGCGAAACCGCAGATGAGGGCGGCAAGGCTGGACCCCACCATGGCGCACAGCATGGGGAACTTGTACTTGAGGTTGATACCGTACATGGCCGGCTCGGTCACCCCGAGGTAAGCGGAAATGGCGGCAGGTACCGAGATCTCCCGTTCGTTCTCCTTGCGGCTAATCAAAATGATGCCGACGACCGCAGACGCCTGCGCAATGTTGGAGAGAGCGATCAACGGCCAGATTGGCGTGCCGCCCATGCTCTGCATCAGCTGCAGATCCACCGCGTTGGTGGTGTGGTGAATGCCGGTAATAACCAGCGGTGCGTAGAGGAAACCGAACAGGGCAGCGCCGATGGGAGCAAAGGAGCCGGTCATGGCCGCCTTGGCAGCGAAACCGACGCCATCGCCAATCCAGCGACCGAACGGGCCGATAAAGGCGTGAGCCACGATCACTGCCAGCAGCAGCGAGACAAACGGCACAATCACCAGATAGAGGTAAGCCGGAATGATCCGCTTGAGGTTGGTCTCCACCCAAGCCAGAAAGACACCCGCCAGTAGCGCCGGAATGACCTGCGCCTGATAACCCACCTTCTGGATCACGAACAGGCCGAAGTCCCACACTTCGGGAGTCTGCTGACCGATGCCGTAGGCGTTCATCAACTGCGGTGACACCAGCGTCACCCCCAGCACGATACCCAGGATCTCGGAGCCGCCCATCTTCTTCACTGCAGACCAGCAGACACCGACCGGCAGGAAGTGGAAAATCGCCTCGCCCAGGAGCCAGAGGAAGGCGTGTACCTGAGCCCAGAACTGGCTGATCTCGGTGAGGGTATGAGTGCCATCGTCGAACATCTTGATGTCGCCGATGACGTTGCGAAAGCCCAGGATCAGACCGCCGGTGATGATGGCGGGCAGCAGCGGAACGAAGATCTCCGCCAGATGGGAGATACCCCGCTCCAGCGGGTTCATGTTCTGGCGCGCCGCCTGCTTGGCGGTCTCCTTGCTGCCACCGCTGACGCCGAGCTGTTCGGTCAGCGCCTTGTACCACTGCTCTACCTCGTTACCGATCACCACCTGGAACTGACCGCCCTGGGTGAAGCTTCCCTTCACCGCCGGGATGGTTTCGATGGCCTTGCTGTCGGCCTTGGCCGGATCGTTCAGGACGAAGCGCAACCGGGTCAGGCAGTGGCTGACGGTGGCGATGTTCTCCTTGCCGCCGATCTTGTCGATCAGGGTGGCAAGCTGCTCTGTGTTGATCTTGGACATGGCTCTTCCCTCTGTGACGCCATTGAATAGTGGTCTGTATCGCCCTTTTGAGCCAGTCTGTCGGCCGGAGCGTTTTTGGTATCGTTCCCATTTAGCATGCCGACAATCTGGCCAGATCGAAATGGGAACGTTCCCAATTCGTGGCCAGCATCACAAAAAGCGCACTTTTTGTTCAGTCCGGAGTGATGGGGGTCACAGGGTTCGACAGGGGGCGATTGTCACCAGCGGAGGCTGATCCTGCTCAATCTGACCGAGCAGCTGACGCGCCGCCTGCTCCCCCGCCCCCTTGTAGCCAAGATCGAGACTGAGGGCGTTGGGGAAGAGGAAGCTGAGCATGGGGTTGTTGCCAAGGCCGGTCACCAGCACCTCGCTACGCCCTTGTTCTTGCAGGTATTTTGCCGCACCAATGGCGAGGGTGTCGCTGGCGCAGACCAGCGCCTGGGTGGATGGGGTAAGCAGCTCGGCCGCCAGCCGGTAGCCGCTCTGCAGGCTGAGATCGCCGAGGGCGCTGCGCGGGCACAACCCCTGCTCTGCGCAGTAAGCGAGATAAGCATCTAGGCGGCGCTGGCCGGTGGTGAGATCCGAGGTATCCACCCCCAGATAGGCGATGTCGCGGGCGCCACGGCTTGCCAGCTGCGCCAGCATGGTGCGCACCGCACCGGCGTCGTCAAAGCAGACCGAGGAGAAACCGGGATGTTCACGGGCGACCAGCACCAGCTTCTCTTTCAGCGACGCCATGGCGGCATAGTCCAAGTCATTGAAGGCGAACAGGATAATGCCATCCACTCCGCGCCGCTCCAGCACCGCCAGATGCTCCTGCACCTTGGCGGGGGAGAACTTGCTCTCCATCAGCACAGCATCGTAGCCACGCTGGTAGAGGGTCTCCAGCATGCCGCGCACCGCCTGATTCTCCGAGCTGGAGTCGAGCCGCGAGACGATGATCCCCACCACCTGCTGGCTCTGGCTGCGCATGGCCCGCGCCGACTTGCTCGGCACGAAGCTATGTTCGGCGATGATCTGCTCCACCCGCTCGCGGGTCTCCTGCTTCACCTTGGGATCCTGATTGAGCACCCGGGAGACGGTCGACTTGCCGACGCCACTCAGTCTGGCGATATCGAGGATGGTCAGTTTCTTGTCCATGAATTGGCTCACAGGAGGCTAGGCGGTGGAATTGCCCACATTGTTGTGATTAACCCCTGTGAATACAAGCCCATGGCGTTAGAATGCCCTTTTTGCCCCGCCGTCAGGGTGTGTGGGCACAGCACAGGATGCCCATCATGGATCTGCTGGCCAGTCTGCTCTTCTCCCTCTCCATCACAGGCCCCATCTGCGTGGTGCTGCTGCTCGGCATCTTGCTCAAGCGGTTGGGGCTGCTGCCGGATCCCTTTACCGAATCCGCCTCGCGACTGGTGTTTCAGGTCACCCTGCCCGCTCTGCTCTTTCTCAGTATTCTGGGTACCAACTTCGCCACCATGCCGAGCCTCTGGTTTATCGGCTATGGCCTGCTCGCCACCGTTATCAGCTATCTGGTGCTGGAGCTGCTGGCCGGACGTTTTATCGAGGAGCAGCGACTGCGCGGCATCTTCGTGCAGGGGAGCTTTCGCGGCAACAGCGCCATTATCGGGCTCGCCTATGTGCAGAACGCCTACGGCCACGAGGGGTTGGGGGCGGCGGCCTTCTATGTCGGCGCGGTGACCGTGCTCTACAACATTCTCGCGGTGATCACCCTCACCCGCAGTCTCGGCGGCGCCACCGGCATTCGCCCCATTCTGCTCGGCATCATCAAGAATCCGCTGATCATCGCCATCGTGGCGGCGCTGCCTTTTACTCTGCTCGGTATCAAGATGCCGCAACTGCTGCTCACCACCGGCAGCTACTTCGCCAACATGACGTTGCCGCTGGCGCTGCTCTGCACCGGCGCCTCTCTCAGCCTCGATGCCCTGCGTGGTGGTGCAGCCATTGCCGGGTGGGCCAGCATCATGCGGCTCTGTCTCATTCCGGCTGCGTTCACTCTTGGGGCGGCCCTGCTCGGCTTCAGCCATCTGGAGCTGGGTATTCTGTTCCTCATCAGCGCTACCCCGACTGCCGCCGCCAGCTATGTGATGACCCGCGCCATGGGGGGCGACAGCGTGCTGGCCGCAAACATCATCGCCACCACCACCCTCGGTTCGCTGGTTACTACCAGCCTCGGGGCGACTCTGATGAACTACCTAGGGTTGATGTACTGACGGCTTGACCTTGCCGGAGGCGGCAGCTTTAGGCTGGCGCCCATCAACAAAGGAGATATCCCATGACCATCGAACTCACCGTGTCCGGCATGTCCTGCGGTGGCTGCGCCGCCAGTCTGCAAAAAGTGCTGCTGGCCCAGCCTGCGGTCACCACCGCAACCGTCGATTTCGCCAGCAGCAAGGCCGTCATCGAGAGCGATCTGAGCAAGGCCGAGCTGATCGCCCTGATCGAAGCCAAGGGTTTTTCTGCGAGTTAAATTATCTCCATAGAGGTATAAAACAGGTTAAAAATCTGTACTCACCTGTCTTTTGGTGAGTTTTATCACAGACCCGGGTTATTAAACGGGCAAACTTGCTGCGATTATTCCAACCACAAGGATTTGCAGCATGACCCTACCGATCCGCAAGACCCTGCTCGCCGCCGTCGTCGGCCTGACCCTCTCCCCCATGGCGATGGCGCTGCCCAACGTCCATATTCTGGCAACCGGCGGCACCATTGCCGGGGCAGGCCAGTCCGCTACCCAGTCCAACTACGAGGCTGGCAAGGTGGCCATCGAAACCCTGATCGCCGCCGTTCCCGAGATGAAGAACGTCGCTGACGTGCAGGGTGAGCAGGTGGTGAAGATCGGCTCCCAGGACATGAACGACGAGGTGTGGCTCAAGCTGGCCAAGCGGGTCAACGAGCTGCTGGCCAAGGATGACGTGGATGGCATCGTCATCACCCACGGCACCGACACCATGGAAGAGACCGCCTACTTCCTCAATCTGACCGTCAAGAGCGACAAGCCGGTGGTGCTGGTCGGCGCCATGCGCCCCTCCACCGCCATGAGTGCCGATGGCCCGCTCAACCTCTACAACGCCGTGGTGACCGCCTCCGACCCCGCCTCCAAGGGCCGTGGCGTGATGGTGGCGATGAACGATACAGTGCTGGATGCCCGCGATGTCACCAAGACCAACACCACCGGCGTGCAAACCTTCGCCTCCCCCAACTTTGGCCCGCTGGGTTACATCCACAACGGCAAGATCGACTATCAGCGCAGCCCGGCCCGCCTGCACACCAGCAAGACGCCGTTTGACGTGAGCAAGCTCGACAAGCTGCCGCAAGTGGGCATCGTCTACAGCTACGCTAACGCCACCGACTTGCCTGCCAAGGCGATGGTGGATGCCAAGTTCGACGGCATCGTCAGCGCTGGGGTGGGTAACGGCAACCTCTACCACACCCTGTTCGATACCCTGGCCAAGGCGAGCAAGGACGGCATCCGCGTCGTGCGCTCCGCCCGCGTACCGACCGGCGCCACCACTCTGGATGCCGAGATCGATGATGCCAAGTACGGCTTCGTGGCCTCCGGCACTCTCAACCCGCAGAAAGCGCGGGTGCTGCTGATGCTCTCCCTGACCCAGAGCAAGGATCCGGCCCAGATCCAGCGCTGGTTCCAGCAGTTCTGACAACGGTTGCCTGACAAGTGATAAGCAAGGGCGGGACTTCCCGCCCTTTTCCCTCCTGCAATGCTGTCTCGCCAAGCACCCACTTCGTCCATGACACCATTTGGCGGGGTCATCCTTCCCTTTTCCGGCCATCTTTTTCAGCCATCACAAAGCGCTGTCATCAAATTAGCGAGCCGGATCACCCGCTTTCACAAGCGCATCGCCGCCAAATTCATTACACTGCCAGCGATCTTATCCACTCAAGGAGTGCTGTTGCTGTATGGAAATATTGATCCTGCTGGGATTGATTTTGCTTAATGGCGTCTTCGCCATGTCAGAAATCGCCATCGTCACCGCACGCAAGGCTCGCCTCGGCAAGCTTGCCTCTGAAGGCAACCGCTCCGCCGCCATTGCCCTCAAACTGGGCGAAGACCCGACCCATTTTCTCTCTGCCGTCCAGATCGGCATTACCAGCATAGGTCTGCTCAACGGTATCTACGGCGAATCCCTGCTGGCCCAGCCCTTCTCCCTCTGGTTGCAGGAGTGGGGGCTCCCCGCCAAGAGCAGTGGACTTATCGCTACCATCATAGTGGTGGTGGTGGTTACTTATCTCTCCATCGTGGTGGGGGAGCTGGTGCCCAAGCGGCTTGGCCAGCTCAATGCCGAGCGCATCGCCTGTCTGGTGGCCCGCCCCATGCACTGGCTCGCCACCCTGACCCGCCCCTTCGTCTGGCTGCTGTCGGCCTCTACCAATGCCAGCCTGCGGCTGCTGCGGGTCAACCAGAACGGCAGCGCCAACGTTACCGAGGAGGAGATCCACGCCATGCTGGTGGAAGGATCGGAAGCCGGGGTAATCGAGGATCATGAACACACCATGCTGCGCAACGTCTTCCGTCTCGACGAACGCAGCCTCTCCTCCCTGATGGTGCCGCGCAGCGATATCCGCTATCTGGATCTGGCGCTGCCGCTGGAGACCAACCTGCAGCGGCTGGTGGAGTATCGACACAGCTATTTTCCGGTCTGCGACGGCAACCTGTCAGAATTGGTGGGTATCATCAATGTCAGCAAGGTGCTGCACGCCTATATCAAGGGGGAGCCCATCGATCTGGCTGCCCTGACCCAGGAGGGCAGCCTGCTGCCCGAGACCCTCAACGGCGTCGAGCTGCTCAACCACTTCCGCACCCACAGCGAACAGATGGCGCTGGTGGTTGACGAATATGGCGAGTTGCAGGGACTGGTCACCCAGCAGGATCTGCTGGAGGCGCTGGCGGGGGATTTCCAGCAGGAGGATGGCGAGGACAACTGGGCATTCCGGCGCGCCGACGGCAGCTGGCTGCTCGATGGCCTGATCCCGCTGCCGGAGTTGAAGGACTGTCTGGAGCTGGTTCGTCTGCCAGAAGAAGAAAAACATCACTATCACACCCTCGGAGGGCTTATCATGCTGCTCCTTGGTCGTGTTCCACAAACCGGAGACCTGGTGACACTGGAACAGTGGCAACTGGAAATTGTTGACATGGATGGCCTGCGCATCGACAAGGTGCTCGCCATGCCCTTGACCGATCAACCCAGCTAACCTGCGGAGTTTGCAAGTATGGAGCAGTTTTACCAACTGGCTCACGCCTTTATGAATCACGATCTGAACACACTTTCCGATCCCAAGATGGCCTTCATGATCTGTGGTGTGATTCTGACGTTTCTGGTACTGGAAAACGGATTCATCCCTACCGCCTTTCTGCCCGGTGACAGCCTGCTGATCCTCACCGGCGTACTCATCTATCAGGATGTGTTGTCTCTCGGGGTGATCCCGCTGTTGATCATGGCCACCTTTGTCGGCACCTGGCTCGGTTACATGCAGGGGCGCTTTCTCGGCCACACCCAGCTCTACCATCGGCTGATGTCCCATGTGGAAGAGCGACACCAGCAGAAGGTCTACCACCTGCTGGACAAGTACGGGATCATCACCCTGATCACCGCGCGCTATATCGCCTTCGTGCGCACCGCCTACCCCTATATAGTGGGTGCCACCGAACTGCCCCAGGGGCGCTTTCTCATCGTCAATCTGATCAGCTCCATCATGTGGATCTGCCCGCTGGTAGGGTTTGGCTACTACCTGAGCCACACCAAGCTGGCCGCCGAATACCAGACCCAGTTCTTCAACATCATCATCTATCTGCCGGTGGCCCTGCTGGTGGGTGGCATGGTGGCGCTGGTCTGGCGCTGGATCAGCAAACGCAGGGCCGCGCAGCCGCGGGATTGACCCCTCGCCCAACGCCCGACCCGAAAGCCCTCGCCAGAGGGCTTTTTTGATCGCCAATTTCGTGCAAATAGCAGAAATAGTCCCGCTCGGCCCTTGTAAAGCCGGGGTAAAAATGAGTGAATCTAGCGCCTTTTTTTGGATGGGAACGGAGTCGGTTGTATGTGGTGTCGGATTCGCGCAGCAGCGCTGGTTGTCGGGTTGATGGGAATGCTGGGATTGCCTGCGGTCAGCGCGGCACCCAACCCTGCCAAACTGGAAGTACGCTCAAGCAGCGCCCTGGTCGTGGATGTAAAAACGGGCAAGACGCTCTACCAGAAGAATGCCACCAAGGTACGTCCCATCGCCTCCCTCACCAAGCTGATGACAGCGCTGGTGGTGTTGGATGCCAAACAGAATCTCAACCAGACCATCACGGTCGACAAGAACGATCTGGATCGGGTCAAACACACTCACTCCCGCATCCGCATGGGCACCAAGGTGACCCGCCGCGACGCCCTGCATCTGGCATTGATGTCCTCCGAAAACCGGATGGCCTCGGCACTGGCGCGTCACTATCCGGGCGGTCGCAGCGCCTTCGTGCGGGCCATGAACAACAAGGCCAGACAGCTGGGTATGCGTAATACCCACTTCTACGACTCCACCGGCCTCTCCACCCGCAACGTCTCTACCGCCCAGGATCTCGGCAAGCTGGCCGCCGCCGCCTATCGTCAGCCGCTGATCCGTCAGTTCACTCAGGATGAGAACCGGGAGATGCGCTTCAGCGCCCCCTCCTACAGCCTGATGTTCAACAACACCAACCCGCTGGTGAAAAACCCGGATTGGGACGTGCGCCTCTCCAAGACCGGCTTCACTGACGAAGCGGGGCGCTGTCTGGTGATGCGCGCCAAACCGGACAGCCGCGAGCTTGCCATCGTGCTGCTCAACTCGGTGGGCAAACGTACCCCCATCGGCGATGCCAACCGCATTCGCAAATGGCTGAAAAGCTGAGTGGATCTCTTCACAAAAAAGGATGCTGCGGCATCCTTTTTTATTGCCCGCAGAACGCCTCAGCAGGCCTTGCAGGATGTTGATGAGCGAACCTTTAGTGATGAGCTGCGCGGCATCTGCCGTTGCAACAGCAGGCATACAGCGCGCCTATAGATGAGGCAAAGGGTGGTGAGGCGGTGCAACGATCAGAAGAACTGTGCGCAATCACAGAAAGGGGAAGAAATAAGGACAAGAACAGCCAGGTAAACGGGCGATCCACCCGCAACAGCGCACGGGGATCCGCACCAAAAAGTTAAATATCGCCCATAAAAAAACAGCCCCGACCGAAGTCGGGGCTGTCTGTATGGTGCGCCCGAGAGGATTCGAACCTCTGACCACCTGGTTCGTAGCCAGGTACTCTATCCAGCTGAGCTACGGGCGCTCATAAACTTTTGGTACTGCTTGAAATATGGTGCGCCCGAGAGGATTCGAACCTCTGACCACCTGGTTCGTAGCCAGGTACTCTATCCAGCTGAGCTACGGGCGCTCACAAACTTTTGTGTACTGCTTGAAAAATGGTGCGCCCGAGAGGATTCGAACCTCTGACCACCTGGTTCGTAGCCAGGTACTCTATCCAGCTGAGCTACGGGCGCTCATAAATCGTTGTGTCGTTTTAAATGGTGCGCCCGAGAGGATTCGAACCTCTGACCACCTGGTTCGTAGCCAGGTACTCTATCCAGCTGAGCTACGGGCGCCCTGTTTTAAAACGATAAAAAAAGCTTACTTATCAGTAAGCCTTTTCCAAAGTGTCGACTTGCTGATGGTCAACACATGACTCTTGCTTGAGTCGTAATATGGTGCGCCCGAGAGGATTCGAACCTCTGACCACCTGGTTCGTAGCCAGGTACTCTATCCAGCTGAGCTACGGGCGCAAATGGCGGAGAAGGGGGGATTCGAACCCCCGATGCGGGTATAAGCCGCATACTCCCTTAGCAGGGGAGCGCCTTCAGCCTCTCGGCCACCTCTCCGTTTGCGGGGCTGATAATACTTCACAGGGATTTTTAGTCAAACACTTTTTTGGAGAAAAAAGTGCGTTCGCTCAGCATTTGGTCAAAGCGTGGAATATTCAAACAATATCGGCACTTATCCCGCAGTTTCGCGCCCTGCAGGGCGATTTCAGGGGGCCGGAAAAACAAAAGGCGACACATGAGGTGTCGCCTTGTCACAGCCATGAAAGTGGCTTAGAAGCCCGGTTGGCCCGGAACTTTCTCGGCCTGGATGCGCTGGTAGATCTCTTCGCGGTGTACGGAGACCTCTTTCGGCGCGTTAACACCGATACGGACCTGGTTGCCTTTAACGCCCAGTACGGTGACAGTCACTTCATCACCAATCATCAGGGTTTCCCCAACACGACGAGTCAAAATAAGCATTCGCTTGCTCCTGTATCCTGTTTTGTTTTTATATCGATATGCGACATTATCTAACAAAGATACCGATATGGTAAATGGTTGAAACTAAATCAATCAGAGATTGTTAGCCCAAGGGCTGCTCTTGCGGTGCCTGATCCAACCCGAAAGCCGCGTGCAGGGCTCGCACCGCCAGCTCCAGATACTTCTCGTCAATCACCACAGAGATTTTGATTTCAGAGGTCGAGATCAACTGCATGTTGATCCCCTCCTCGCCCAATACCTTGAACATGGTGCGCGCAACACCGGGATGGTTCCACATGCCGACACCGACAATGGAGACCTTGGCAATTTCGCCATTTCCCTGCACGCAGGAGGCGCCAAGTTCGGTGGCGGTCTCCTCCAGCAGTGCCCGGGCACGGCGATAGTCGTCACGATTCACCGTGAAGGTGAAGTCGGCGGTGCCATCTCCCAGGGTGTTCTGCACAATCATGTCGACATCAATGTTGGCGTCGCTGATCGGATTCAGGATCTGCGCGGCAACGGTTGGTCTGTCCGGCACGCCCAGAATGGTCAGGCTGGCCTCGTTGCGGTTAAAAGCGATCCCGGATACCAGGGGAGCTTCCATCCTCTCACCTCCATATGTGATTAAGGTTCCCTCTCCGTCGACAAAGCTCGACAGCACCCGCAGCGGGACGCGGTACTTGCCCGCAAACTCCACCGAGCGGATCTGCAGCACCTTGGCGCCGAGACTGGCCATCTCCAGCATCTCCTCGAAGGTGATGGTGTCGAGACGACGAGCCTTGGGCTCGATGCGCGGATCCGTGGTGTATACCCCATCCACATCGGTAAAGATCTGGCACTCATCGGCCTTGATGGCCGCCGCCACGGCAACCGCCGTGGTATCCGAACCGCCGCGGCCCAGCGTCGTGATGGCGTTATGCTCGTCACGGCCCTGGAAACCGGCGATCACCACCACCTTGCCCGCAGCCAGTTCGGCATGAACCAGCTCGGTGTCGATGTGGGTGATGCGCGCCTTGCCATAGGCGGAATCGGTATGAATCCGTACCTGATCGCCAGTCATCGAGACCGCCGGGCAACCGCGTTTGTTCAACGCGATGGCCAGCAGCGCTATGGTGACCTGCTCACCGGTGGAGACCAGTACATCCATCTCGCGCCGGTTGGCATCAGGATCCAGTTGCTGGGCCATGCCCAGCAACCGGTTGGTTTCGCCCGACATGGCGGAGACAACCACCACCACGTCGTGTCCCTGGGCGCGGGTCTGCTCGACCCGCTCAGCTACCGCCTCGATCCGCTCCAGTGTGCCGACCGAGGTGCCGCCGTACTTCTGTACATAGAGTGCCACAGATCACCTCGCCCGATTACAGGCGCTCTTCCAGCCAGGAGTGAACGGATTGCAGCGCTGCCGGCACCGCCTCAGGCTGGGTACCACCCGCCTGTGCCATGTCCGGACGGCCACCGCCCTTGCCACCCACCTGCTGGGCAACCAGATTGACCAGCTCACCGGCCTTGACCTTGCCGGTCAGGTCGTTGGTGACACCCGCGATCAGGTTGACCTTGCCATCGGCACAGGTGGCCAGCAGTACAACACCGGACTTCATCTGGTTCTTCAGCTCGTCCAGCATGCCGCGCAGGGATTTCGGATCGGCCCCTTCCAGCGCTGCAACCAGCACCTTCTGACCGTTGATCTCGATTACCTGACCCAGCAGGTCGTTACCGGCCTGAGCGGCCAGCTTGGCCTTGAGCTGCTCCAGCTCGCGCTCCATCATCTTGGCCTTGTCCAGCATCTGGCGAACCTTGTCGGCGATGCAGAACTGGTCACCTTTCACCAGTGCGGCAGCCTCTTCGATCTGCTCGCCGACCTGATGCATGAAGTCGATGGCCGCTTTGCCGGTCACCGCTTCGATACGGCGCACGCCAGCTGCGATACCGCTCTCGGCGATGATCTTGAAGAAGCCGATATCACCGGTGCGCTTGGCGTGAGTACCGCCGCACAGTTCGGTGGAGTAGTCGCCCATGCGCACCACACGCACGTCGTCTTCATATTTTTCACCAAACAGCGCCATGGCACCGGCGGACTTGGCCGCTTCCAGATCCATCAGCTGGGTGGTGATTTCGTGGTTGGCGCGGATCTGGTTGTTGACCAGCTCCTCGACCCGGCGAATCGTCGCCATGGTCAGCCCCTCGAAGTGGGAGAAGTCAAAGCGCATGCGCTCGGCCCCTACCAGAGAACCTTTCTGGGTGACATGCTCGCCCAGAGCCTGACGCAGGGCAGCATGCAGCAGGTGAGTCACGGAGTGGTTCAGGGCGATGGCCTGACGACGATCTCCATCAACCACGGCTTCCACTTCGGCGCCCTTCTCCAGAGTGCCCAGCTCCATGTAGCCCTTGTGGATGATCGCCTTGCCCGCTTTCAGTGTGTCGGTCACGGCAAAGATACCGTCGTCCACTTTCAGGGTACCGCTGTCGCCAATCTGGCCGCCGGACTCGGCGTAGAAGGGGGTCTCTTCCAGCACGATGACCGCTTCGTCACCGGCGATAAGACCGCTCACCTCTTCCACACCCTTGTAGATACCAACCACGCGGGTGCGCTCGGTCAGGGTCTTGTAACCGGTGAAGGGGGTCTCGAAGTCGAGCTTGAGCATCTCGTTGTAGTTCACGCCGAAGCTGGAGGCCTCTTTGGCGCGAGCACGCTGCTTCTCCATCTCGGCCTTGAAGCCCTCTTCGTCGATGCCGATCTCGCGCTCGCGCACCACGTCGGCAGTCAGGTCGGCCGGGAAGCCGTAAGTGTCATAGAGCTTGAACACCACTTCGCCCGGAATAACCTTGGCATCACCCAGGTTGGCCAGAGCGTCTTCCAGCAGCAGCAGACCGCGATCCAGGGTGCGGACAAACTGCTCCTCTTCGATGCGCAGCACGCGCTCGACCAGCGGCAGCTGGGCGATCAGCTCGGCAGCGACATCCTTCATCTGCACTGCCAGCTCGGCAGCCAGTTTGTAGAAGAAGACATCGGTAGCGCCCAGCTTGCGACCGTGACGCACGGCGCGGCGGATGATGCGACGCAACACATAGCCACGACCTTCGTTGGACGGCATCACGCCATCTGCCACCAGGAAGGCGCAGGAGCGGATGTGGTCCGCGATGACGCGCAGGGACTGGTTGCTCAGATCGGTGGTGCCGACAATCTCGGCCGCTTTCTTGATCAGCGCCTGGAAGATGTCGATTTCGTAGTTGGAGTGGACACCCTGCATGATGGCGGAGATACGCTCCAGACCCATGCCGGTATCCACGGACGGACGCGGCAGCGGCTCCATGGTGCCGTCAGCCTGACGGTTGAACTGCATGAAGACCACGTTCCAGATCTCGATGAAACGGTCGCCATCCTCTTCCGGTGAGCCGGGACGGCCACCCCAGATGTGATCGCCGTGGTCATAGAAGATCTCGGTGCAAGGACCGCACGGGCCGGTATCGCCCATCGCCCAGAAGTTGTCGGAAGCGTAAGGGGCACCCTTGTTGTCACCGATGCGGACGATGCGATCGGCCGGGACACCGACCTCTTTTTCCCAGATATCAAAAGCTTCATCGTCAGTCGCGTAGACGGTCACCAGCAGGCGATCTTTCGGCAGCTGCAGCACCTCGGTCAGGAAGCCCCATGCAAACTTGATGGCATCCTGCTTGAAGTAGTCACCGAAGCTGAAGTTGCCCAGCATTTCAAAGAAGGTGTGGTGACGAGCGGTATAGCCGACGTTTTCCAGATCGTTGTGCTTACCACCGGCACGCACGCAACGCTGAGAAGTCGTCGCGCGATTGTAGGCACGCTTGTCTGCGCCAAGGAACACGTCCTTGAACTGGTTCATACCCGCGTTGGTAAACAACAGGGTCGGGTCGTTATGCGGTACCAGCGAGCTGGAGGAGACAACCTGGTGCCCCTGGGAACGGAAATACTCGAGAAACGCAGCGCGAATCTCTGACGTGGACATATACATGGAAAATCCTGCTTGATTCGAATACGGACTTTTAACCGCATTAATGTAAGTTTTCTGCGGGGTAAAGTAAAACGGACAGGGCCGCCACGGGCGAAAAAGCGCACATAAACGGGCCAGAAAAGAGCGCCGCTGCCCACAGTGGCTTTTTTCACTGTCGAGAGGCAAAAAAGCAGCGCATATAGAGGGATGAGATGAACAAAAGGCCGCTTTTTCGGGATTGTGCGCGCAAGCTACTGAACGGGCAGGAAAAACCTGCCACAAGGAGAGGTGAAACGACGGTTGCCACGCAGTGGCGTTACTCTTCCCGCTCCTGCAGGGCAGAGATGGCATAACGGGCCTGATCCTGGGTAAAGCCGCGCCCCAGCAGATACTTGAGCCACTTCATCCGCAGCTTGAAATCCGCCAAATCGGCCACCCGGGCGCGCCGTTCGAGCAGGGCAAACGCCAGTTCGAACCAGTCCAGCTCCGGCTGATCGAATGCGGCATCAATCTGCATATCGTCGAGCCCCTTGCGGCGCAGATCGAAGCGGATCTTGATGGGGCCATGGCCCTTGGCGGCTCCGGCACGTACAGCCATACCGCCGTAACGTTCGTCATTGACCCAGTTGTAACCGCGGCAGTAGTCGACCACCGCCTCGATCACCTCTTCATTGAAGCCCTGCTGGCGCAGCCGGTTGGCCAGCTCCGACTCGGCACTCTCGCGACGGGCCAGACTGCGCATGGCAAAGGCGCGGGCGGCGGTAAGCTGCTCTGCAAAGGTCGGTTCGGCAGGCTCGACCGGTTCGGTAACGGATTCATCAACCATCATAAATAACAAGGCCGGGTATCTACCCGGCCTTCCTTTGTTCCTTATTCGAACTCTTGTTCGCTTTCGGCATCGAACTCGTCTGCCTCAACCGGTGCTGCCTTGTCATCGACTGGCACGGCACCGGAGAGCAGCAGCTCGCGCAGGCGAGCCTCCACTTCGCCAGCCATCACCTTGTTCTCGGCGAACAGCTTCATCACGTTGGCCTTGCCCTGACCGATCTTCTCGCCGTTGTAGCTGTACCAGGCGCCGGCCTTGTCGATCAGCTTGTGCTTGACGCCGAGATCCACCAGCTCGCCCTCTTTGGAGATACCGGCACCGTAGAAGATCTGGAATTCAGCCTGCTTGAAGGGCGGGGCCACCTTGTTCTTGACCACTTTGACGCGAGTCTCGTTACCGACCACTTCGTCACCTTCCTTGATGGCGCCGATACGACGGATATCCAGACGCACGGAGGCGTAGAACTTGAGCGCGTTACCACCTGTGGTGGTCTCCGGGCTACCGAACATGACGCCGATTTTCATCCGGATCTGGTTGATGAAGATGCACAGGCAGTTTGCGTTCTTGATGTTGGCGGTCAGCTTGCGCAGCGCCTGGGACATCAGACGAGCCTGCAGACCAACGTGGGAGTCACCCATCTCCCCTTCGATTTCCGCTTTCGGCGTCAGGGCCGCCACGGAGTCGACGATGATAACGTCAACCGCGTTGGAGCGAACCAGCATGTCGCAGATCTCCAGCGCCTGTTCGCCGGTATCCGGCTGGGAGATGAGCAGGTCGTCGACGTTGACGCCCAGCTTGGCAGCGTAGATAGGGTCGAGAGCGTGTTCCGCATCGACGAAGGCACAGGTTTTGCCTTTCTTCTGGGCTTCCGCGATCACCTGCAGGGTGAGGGTGGTTTTACCGGAAGATTCCGGGCCGTAGATTTCGACGATACGGCCACACGGCAGACCGCCAATGCCCAGCGCCACGTCCAGCGAGAGGGAACCGGTAGAGATGGCTTCGATATCCATGGTCTTGCTGTCGCCCAGACGCATGATGGAACCTTTGCCGAACTGCTTTTCAATCTGACCCAGCGCAGCCGCCAGTGCCTTCTGTTTGTTCTGATCCATGCCAATCTCCGCTGGAAATCGTGAGTAAGAAGTGAAGTTGGGCTAAGTATACTGTCTATTCATACAGTATCAAGCCCAATTTATCTGAGCAGGGCCAACAGACCCGACAAGGCCTGTCTCACCGCCTGCTGGCGTACCTGCCGGCGATCCCCGTCGAAGCGGGCCAGCAGGGAGTGGTGACGGCCATTGCGGTCGGCCCAGGCGAACCAGACGGTGCCGACCGGCTTGCCTTCGGTGGCGCCGCCGGGGCCGGCGATGCCGCTGATGGCAACGCTGATGGAGGCAGACGAGTGCGCCAGCGCGCCGCGGGCCATCTCCAGCACCACGGCTTCGCTCACCGCACCGTGCTGCTCAAGGCTCTCGCTGCTCACCCCCAACATCTGCTGCTTGGCTTCGTTGGTGTAAGTGACAAATCCGCGATCGAACCAGCCGGAGCTACCCGCGATGTCGGTGATGGCCGTAGCCACCCCACCGCCGGTACAGGATTCGGCGGTCGCCGCCAGCCAGCCCCGTTGACCAAGGGCCCGTCCCAGCTCGATGGCAAGGTGCTCTATCTCTGCATCCAGTTTCATCACGACTCCTTATGATCCGCTCAAGGGGCACATTATGCGATCCCGCTAGCGCCGCCCGCAACCACGGCAGACCGCCCTTGCCTGCCGCAATGTGAGGTGCCGCACCGGCGTCATGCCTTCAATAGTGCAGAACAACCGCGCCCGGAACACCCGCTCCCCCGCCGCGGCGCTTATGTGTAGAATGGCGCCATCAAGCTCAAGGCTCATCACCGCAGACACTGGCCCGCAGAGGCCCCTTCTGGAACAGAACATGACCGCACAACACCAAGCCAGCGGCGCCACAAGCTCCGCTCCCGGCGCCAATCTGAGCGCCCACACGCCCATGATGCAGCAGTACCTTGGCCTCAAGGCCGAGAACCCGGAGATCCTGCTGTTCTACCGGATGGGCGACTTCTACGAGCTGTTCTATGACGATGCCCGCAAGGCCTCTCAGCTGCTCGACATCTCCCTGACCAAGCGCGGCCAGTCGGCCGGCAGCCCCATCCCGATGGCGGGGGTGCCCTATCACGCTATCGAAGGGTATCTGGCCAAGTTGGTGCAGCTCGGCGAGTCGGCCGCCATCTGCGAACAGGTGGGGGATCCCGCCACCAGCAAGGGGCCTGTGGAGCGCAAGGTCATTCGCATCATCACCCCGGGTACCGTCTCCGACGAGGCTTTGCTCAGCGAGCGACAGGACAACCTGATCGCCGCCGTCTATCACGATGGCCGCCGCTTCGGTTACGGCACCATGGACATCGGCTCCGGCCGCTTCTTCATCAACCAGTTCGAGAAAGAAGAGACCTTGCTGGCAGAGCTGCAGCGCACCAATCCGGCCGAACTGCTCTACCCGGAATCGTTCGAGTTCCTGCACCATATAGAGGGTCGCCGCGGCCTGCGTCGCCGCCCGGAGTGGGAGTTTGAGCTGGGCACCGCCCGCAAACTGCTCTGCCAGCAGTTCGGCACCCAGGATCTGGTGGGATTTGGCGTCGACAAGAGCGAGACCGCCCTGTGCGCCGCTGGTTGTCTGATGCAGTACGTAAAGGACACCCAGCGCACCGCCCTGCCCCACATCCGCAACGTACGCCTCGAGCAGCCAGATCACGCGGTCATCATGGATGCCGCCACCCGCCGCAATCTGGAGCTGACCCAGAATCTGGCCGGTGGCTACGAAAATACCCTGGCCGAGGTGCTGGATCGCACCGCCACCCCCATGGGCAGCCGCCTGCTCAAGCGCTGGATCCACCAGCCGATCCGCGATCGGGTGATCCTGAAAGGTCGCCAGAGCACCATCCATACGCTTATCGAGCAGAACCTCTACGATGAACTGGGCAGCCTGCTGCGTCAGGTGGGGGATGTGGAGCGGGTGCTGGCGCGCCTCGCCCTGCGCTCGGCCCGCCCGCGCGACCTCACCCGGCTGCGTCAGGCCTTCGCCCAGCTGCCCGAGCTACAGCGTCTGCTGGCGGACAACGAACACGAAGCGGTGCAACAACTGGCCGAGCGTGCCAGCACCTTCCCCGAGCTGCTCGACCTGCTGGAGCGCGCGGTGATGGAGGTGCCGCCGGTGCTGATCCGCGATGGTGGCGTGATCCGTGACGGCTTCAATCAGGAGCTGGACGAGCTGCGGGATCTCGCCAACGGCGCCACCGCCAGCCTCGCCCGCATCGAGGAGCGGGAAAAACTGCTGACCGGTATCAACACCCTCAAGGTGGGTTACAACAAGGTACACGGCTTCTATATCGAAGTGAGCCGGGCCAACAGCCATCTGGTGCCAGCCCACTACATCCGCCGTCAGACCCTCAAGAACAACGAACGCTACATCATCGATGAGCTGAAGAAGTACGAGGACAAGGTACTCACCGCCCAGTCCCAAGCGCTGGCGCTGGAGAAACGGCTCTACGAAGAGCTGCTCGATACTCTGCTGCCCCACCTCGGCGATCTGCAGGATTCCGCCGCCGCACTGGCGGAGCTGGACGTGCTGGCCAACCTGGCCGAGCGGGCCGAGACCCTCGACTACCGCTGCCCGACGCTTATCGATGAGGATCAGATCCTGATCGAAGCGGGCCGCCATCCGGTGGTTGAGCAGGTGATGACAGATCCCTTTATCGCCAACCCTATCCGGCTGGAGCGGGAGCGACGGATGCTGATCATCACCGGCCCCAACATGGGCGGTAAATCCACCTACATGCGCCAGACCGCGCTGATCGTGCTGCTGGCCCACATCGGCGCCTTCGTGCCGGCCGACAGCGCCCGCATCGGCCCCATCGACCGCATCTTCACCCGCATCGGGGCATCGGATGACCTGGCATCGGGACGCTCCACCTTCATGGTGGAGATGACCGAGACCGCCAATATCCTCAACAACGCCACCGCCCGCAGTCTGGTGCTGATGGACGAGATCGGCCGCGGCACCAGCACCTACGACGGCCTCTCGCTGGCGTGGGCCTGTGCCGAACAGCTGGCGAGCAAGATTGGCGCCTACACCCTGTTCGCCACCCACTACTTCGAGCTGACCCGCTTGCCGGAGCTGATGAGCGGGCTGGCCAACGTCCATCTCGATGCGGTGGAGCACGGCGACACCATCGCCTTTATGCACGCGGTGCAGGAAGGGGCGGCCAGCCGCTCCTACGGTCTGCAAGTGGCAGCGTTGGCCGGGGTGCCGAAATCGGTGATCCAGCAGGCCCGTCACAAGCTGCATGAGCTGGAGAGCGCCACTCCGGTGGCCGCAGGTGAAAGTCGCCCGGCTCCGGCGACTCTCGCCCCGCAGCCTCATCCGGTGGTGGAAGAGCTGGAAGCAGTGCGCCCGGACGAATTGACCCCCCGTCAAGCCCTCGACCTGCTCTATCGCCTCAAGCAGATGCTGTAAGCACTGGCTGCCGTACAAGCATGCAAAGGGGAACCGCGAGGTTCCCCTTTTTATGTTCAGCACCCGGCAAAGCAGTCAGGCCACCGCTCGCGCCTCTCCACGGGCCCGCAGCAGACTCTGGCGCCCCTGCCAGTAACCCTGCAGATAGCCGGACTCCAGCTTGACCGGGTCCTGGGTAAAACGGGAGACCATGAAATCGGTCGGTGGCGCGATCACCTCGATGTCGCAATCGGCAGGGGGGTTGGCGATGAAATCGAGCGCCCGGTTGTAGGCACGATCCCGCTCCAGCATGGCTTGCGCCAGCGCAGGCTGGGTTTTCAGCAAGGCTTTGACCATCCAGCAGAAACGGGCCGGCTTCTTGCGATATCCCCAAGGCTCCGACAGCACCACCGTCATCCGCCGCGCCCCGCGCCGATAGGCCTCTATCACCGGAATGGAGTCGCTGATACCACCATCGGCCATGGGGCGACCATCGACGCAGGGGGTATCGTGCTGCACCACCGGCAGGGCGCAGGTGGCGGTCAGCACCTCATCCATGTTGTCGGGCCGCACCGGCAGATAGATGGCCTTGCCGCTCACCACATCGGTCGCCACCGCGTAGAAGGGAATGTCGCGGGCGCAGAAAGTGTCGAGATCGAGCGGGAAGCGATGGCGACTGGCTTGCCACAGCCAGCAGATGTCCACCAGATCGCCCCCTTTGACAAAGCGCAGGGGATCGAGAAACCGGGAACTGCAAGCCAGCTCGGTGATGATGTGGTGACTGCGGCGCGGCTGCTCGCTCAGATAGGAGACCAGATTGGTGGCACCGGCCGAGACGCCCATGACGAAATCGAACGGGTAGTGGTGACTTTCGACAAACGCATCGAGCACGCCGCTGGCAAAGATGCCGCGCATCGCGCCCCCTTCGACAATCAGGGCGCAAGAGTGGGGATTAAACATAACAAGGCTCCGTCAGCTGTAATACCTGCCGGGATCGATCCCGGCCCAGTGATGGACGCCTTCATGCAGAACATCAAGACGCCGCAGCAGGACGATTCAGGCTCACTCACACAAGCCAGAAGCGGGCAGGAGCAAACCTGAACCGTGAAGCGACCCCCAGTATATGCAGCGCACCAACCTTCAAAAAATGAATTTAAATAATAAAAAACATGCCTTTTTGGCATGACTTGGTTCATCAGCAGAGACGGCCCTTTATCCGGGAACAGCACCATCAGGATCAAGGCAGCCCGGGCCCGAACGTCCCGTCGACGGGGTTGTAGTGGTACGCCCGATAGTCAAAGTCCACCTTATCAAGGCGCGGATTGGCCAACTCGAACAACAGGCGCTTGGGGAGCTGCGCCTGATCGAGGGAAGGTTTGAAGTGGCGCAGCCAGAGCTGTTGCAGCGAGCCATCCCGCCACGCCAGCTTGAGCCCGACCGAGAGGCGGCGGATGGCGGCCTGATTATCCTTGTGGGTGTAGAAGAGGTGGAGGAAGGGATAGTGCAGCGCCACTCGCCGATCCACGGTGAGGCCGGGCAGATCACTGTGCTGCTCCTGCTCGATAAAGAGCTCGTTGGCACCGCGGCAGAAGAGATCAATGCGGCCACGGGCAACCAGTTTGAATAGCCGCTCGTAACCGTCGATCTCCTGCACCTTGAATCCCCCATGACGCAGGATCTCCGCATCCTGCCAGCCACGCCCTTGCCCGTGCAGAAATTGCTGCAGCTCGGCCAGGGTATTGACCCTTGCCACCGCATCGGCCTGCTGCGGGCTGACAAAGCAGATGCGATAACCGAGGATGCCCAGCTCCACCGGAAAACGGACGTAATCCAGCGCTCCGCTCTCCGCGGCCGGGCGCAGACTGTCGGCCACAAACAGATTGGGGTATTGCTGAGTCTGCACAATCTGTCGCATCCGGATACGGTTCATCGGCGGCGCGGTTCGCAGCTCGTAGTCACCGAAGCTATCGCGGGTCTTCTCCAGCGCCAGCTGCAGCAGCTCGCGAAAATAGATGGTGCGCTGATCCCGGTCGCTCTCCGGGCTGATATGGGTAAAGATGTCGCTCGCCCGCAGGGGGGCGGCAAGAAGTGAGAGGCTGCACAGCAGCAAGAAGGAAGCGAGGCGATGAAAGGTCATACTGCTCATCCCGGGAATACACGCTCACTAGAGTGTAGCGCCGGGACGAGCAGCCTTGTAAAGAGAAGCTCAGCCTACCAGAACATCCGGCCCAGCAGGGGCGCCAGCAGCACGGTCACCATGCCGGCAATCATCATCACCATGCTGGAGACCACCCCCTCTTCGTTACCCATCTGATAAGCCCTGGCGGTGCCGGCGCCGTGGGCCGAGGCTCCAAAGCCGGCCCCCTTGCCGAGACGGCTGCGAATGGCCAGCACGGTGAGCACGCTCTCCCCCACCGCCATGCCGATGACGCCGGTGAGCACCACAAACAGCGCCGTGAGATCGCTCTGACCACCGATGGCGCGGGTCGCCTCCACCGCAAACGGCGTTGTGATGGAGCGCATCGCCAGACTGCGCTGCAGCATGTCGGAGAGATCCAGCCAGCGAGCCAGCAGCACGGTACTGCCCACCGCCATGATGACCGAGGCAACCACCCCCACCGACAGCGACAACCAGTGGCGACGAATGAGCTGGCGGTTCTCGTAGACCGGCACCGCGAAGGCGACGGTGGCGGGGCCCAGCAGCCAGAGCAGCCAGTGGGATTCCGCCATGTAATCCTGATAGGGGATGTGGAACAGCAGCACCACGGCCACCAGCAGGGTCGGCGCCAGCAGCAGCGGCATCAGCGGCAGGATGCGTTTCTTGCCGTAGAGCCATTTGCTGGCGTAGTAGAAGAGCAGGGTGAGGGCGAAACAGATCAGCCCGAGCAGGGTATCAGACATGACGGCGACTCCGGCGGGCCAGTTTCAGTTCGAGGCGGTAGACCCGGTCCACCACCAGCGCCGTGGTGCCGAGCACTAGCGTGGTGCTCACCAGCAGCACCACCATGATGCGCCACCCCTCCTGCAACAGCAGTTCCTGATAGTTGACTACCGCCACCACGGCGGGCACGAAGAAGAGCAGCATCTCGGCCAGCAGCCAGCGAGCCCCCGCCTCAAACCACTGCACCTTGACCACCCCGAGCAGGATGCAGGCCAGCAGCAACAACATGCCGGTGAGGTTGGCGGGCAGCGGCAGATGGAGGGTACGCACCGCGGTATCGGCCAGCAGCCAGATGGCTGCCAGCAACACAATCTGGAAGGGAGTCTGTAACCAGCGCAAGCAGAGGGCTTTCATGATCATCGTCTTTCTGTGAACCGGCTCACAGTATAGAGTTGAGCAAAACCTGCCAGAAATGAATTAAAATTATCAAATTCATGCCGCATAGGCATACTTCATCCCGTACCCGCCAACACGAGTCGAGAGAGTCCATGGATATTCGCGCCCTGCGCTATTTTGTCGAACTGGTGCGGGAAAAAAGCTTCACCCGCGCCTCTGAAAAGCTGTTCGTCACCCAGCCCACCATCAGCAAGATGATCCGCAATATCGAAGAGGAGCTGGGTCAACCCCTGCTCAACCGGGAAGGGCGCCGCTTCACCCTGACCGACAGCGGCCAGGTGCTGTTCAACCGGGCCCAGACCATCTTGGCGGAGATGCAGCAGCTGGAGGCCGAACTGGCGGATCTGCAGAGCCTGCAACACGGTCGCCTCACCCTTGGCATTCCCCCCATGGTAGGTCACGTCTATGCGGATCTGATCCGCGCCTACCGTACCCGCTATCCCAAGGTGGAGCTGACCCTGGTGGAGTACGGCGGTCGCCGCATCGAACAGGCGGTGCTGGAGGGGGAGCTGGATCTCGCCATCACCATGCTGCCGACCAAAGAGGGGGGCGCCCTCAGCGCGCTGGAGCTGGATCAGTACCCGATCCGGATAGTGCTGCCAGATCAACCGCGCTGGCATGGCGAGGCACCGCTGCGGCTGGAGTCTCTGCAGGAAGAGCCCTTCCTGCTCTATACCCAGGCATTTACCCTGAGTGAGCGGCTGGAGCAGGCGTGTCAGGAGGCGGGCTTTGCGCCACAGGTGGCGGCGCGCAGCAGCCAGTGGGATTTTCTCACCGCCATGGTACGCAGCGGCATGGGGGTCGCCTTCTTGCCGGAGCCGGTCTGCAACCGGCTGACCCCGGATGGTCTGGTGCTGCGGCCGCTGGAGCCCGAATTGAGCTGGCGACTCGGGGTGATCTGGCCGAGCGAGCGCTATCTGTCGCGCACCGCAGAGGCCTGGCTGGCCCTCTGCCGCCAGCGGCAGGCACCTCAGTAATCGCCGAAGCGATCGGTCTGCGGATTGTAGAAGTAGGGGCGGTAATCGAAGCTGATCCCGTCGAGGAAGGGGTTATCCAGTCGCAGCAGTCGGCGCTGGGAGAGCTTGGCAAAGGCGATGGCCGGGCCAAAGCTCTTGCGCCACAGCGCCTGTAGCGAGCCATCCTGCCACGCCAGCTGCAACCCCCGCTCGACCCGCTGCAGCGCCTCACGATTGTTGGGGTTGGTGTAGAAAACCCGGGGCAGCGGGTAGTAGATCAACAAGGCGTCATCCACCAGCAGATCCGTCATCTCCTTGTGGGTAAGCTGCTCGCTACGCAGCTCGCTCACCCCGCGGCAGAAGAGATCGAAGCGGCCCCGCGCCACCATTTTGAACAGCTTCTCGTACCCCTCCACTTCCACCACCTCCATCCCGGCGTAACGCAGGATATCCACATCCAGCCACCCCTTGCCCTGACCGAAGATGAACTGGCGCAGCCCCTTGAGGTCGGTCACTTTGCTCACTGCCCCCTTTTGCTGCGGGCTGACAAAACAGATGCGGTAGCTGACGATCCCCAGATGGATGGGAAAACGGACATAGGCGAGCCCCAGATCCTCGCGGGTGCTGCTGTAGCTGTCCATCACAAAGAGGTTGGGGTAGCTGTCGAGCTGCATGCTGAGCCGCTCGCGTGCCTTGGTCATGGGCGGCGCAGGCTCCAGCAGATAGTTGCCAAACTGGTCGCGGGTCTTGTCGAGGGCGAGCCGCAGCAGCTCCCGATCATAAGTGGTGCGCGGATCCCGCTCGCTCTCCGGGCTGATATGGGTAAACCGGGTGGCCGCCTGTCCGGTCAGCGACAACATGCAGAGCAGAGCGGCAGCAAGCAGATGCAGGGGTGACATAAACCGCGCCTTGGCTGAAGGGGTACTTTCAGTGTAGCCCCTGAGCGTGGCTGCTCGGCCCTGCCACCACCCCACGATCTCATCCCCTTTTCGGCCAGTCGCATCCATCAGCCTACTCCCCCACCGGAGGCGTGCTTCTGAGCGCTGTGGCATAACGCTGATAGGCAGCAGAGTCGCGCACCTGCTCGATGGCATCCCACACCTGCCGACTTTGTCGGGGATGGGCCTGATAGAAGCGGTGAGAGAAGACCAGATAGTAGGGCTTCTCCACCAGCACCGGCGACAGCCGCTCGATGCGAGTCTGCAACGCGGGATGGGCCGCCAGAATACTGTCAGCCACCTCGGTCTGGATGGCGGTCGCCTGCGCCCGATCCATCACCAGCTTTTTCAAAATGATCAGCGGGTCACGGCTGGAGTCATCCACCTCGGCTCCCGCAGCCTGCAACAAGTCGACGATGGAAAATCCGGACTGGGCCGCCACCACGCCATTGACCCTGAGGGTGGTGCCATCCCACTGGCTCTTGCCCCCCTTGAGCTGGTAGAGACTGTAGCTCTCGGTCAGCAGCCGCTTGGCAGGGTCGGGTTTGCCCTCACGCATAGGATAGACCCCCACCTTGGTCGCCCGCTCGACGCTGTAACTCATCTTGATGGCCGCATCCATCTGGCCACTGCTCACCCGAGAGAGGCAGCGCTTCCACGGTAGCGGCGTCAGCACGATCTCGGCATCAAGAGCGGTAGCAACCGCCTTGAGGTGATATTGCACAACCCCCTCCCCCGATTGCAGCAGCCAAGGGTAGGAATCACTGTTTTCAAAGCAGGTACGCAGCGTAAAGGCCGGAGCCGCGCTGCCGGTGGCGGGCAGCAGCAACGAGATGAAGAGCAGGAAGCGGGCAGATGCGCGCATGGGCCATATCCTTGGCGGCAATTATTCCATCTCCACTATATCAGCCAGGAGTGAGCCAACAAGGATACATCCGGGCCACCACAGGCCCGGAGGGCAGGTTCACACTGTGCCCGGCACTACTCTTCGCCGATGGGAGCTGCGATCCACTTCATCAGCGTCAGCATATCCTGCGGCGCCACGCCGACCGAGAGGCCGCGCTTGCCGCCGCTCACCAGGATCTCGTCAAACTGCAGCGCCGACTCATCGAGCACGGTAGGCAACTGTTTCTTCTGCGCCAGCGGGCTGATGCCACCCACCTTGTAGCCGGTCAGCTTCTCCGCTTCCGCCGGTTTCATCATCTCCACCTTCTTGAGACCGGTCGCCTTGGCCAGCTGTTTCAGACTGCACACGCCGGATGAGGGAACGATGGCCACCACCGCCTGCTTGTCGTGATGGGCGACCAGAGTCTTGAACACCTGCGCCTCCGGCAGCCCGAGCTGGGTCGCGGCATGCTTGCCGAAATCGTCGTGGGCTTCGCACTCGTAGGGGTAGAGCTTGTGGGGGATTTTGAGCTTCTTCAGCAGGTTGATGGCAGGAGTCATGATGGTTGCCTTGAATCGAATCGCATAAAAACAAGGCCAAACAGTCTGCTCCTTACACTTGGGTGATGCAAGCCACGCTCGAACGTTGATGTTCGGCAAGAGTTAGAGCAAGCCAATACTTTTAACAAACTGGTGAGGAGCGATTAGTCACATGGCAGGCCATTGCCCATTCAGTTCAATACACTCCTTACGAAACTTGCCCCATGGTTTGGGGTCTGTAACGCCATTTAGTTTCAAGCCCATATTGATCAATAGACTCCGGAAAATCCGGAGCTGGCGCAAAACATTGAACTCAGCCCGCTCATGTGTGAGATGAGTGGACGCAACCAATTGAGAAATCGAGTCATCAACTGTTGAACCATACTCCTGACGGAAATCATCCAAGGTAGCATCGAACGTTGATTCTCTGAGCTCTTTTAGGATGGCGGGAGACATAGTGGAATAGTCTTGAGCTTTAGTAATCAAGCCATCACAGACCGTGTTGATATCCGTTGTATTAGCCCATGATGCGGAAGAAACGAGCAGGAAAAGTAAATAGAGTTGGCGCATGAATAGATTCCCCCCATAAAGGCTGAAATGATGCTGCAATCAACAAATTTTGAAAAGGGCGCCTTATTGGCGCCCTTTGGCTTGATGTATATAACTGAAGCCTGCTGGCTTGGGCTGGCTATCAACCGGTGTTGCGCATCCCTGCAGCAATACCGGCGATAGTGACCATCAGCGCCTTGTCCAGCTCGGGGTGCAGGGTCTCCGGGTGGTTGCGGGAGCGGTTGAGCAGCTCGGCTTGCAGCACGTTGAGCGGGTCAGTGTAGGGGTTGCGCAGCTTGATGGACTCCTTGATCCAGGGCTGATCCTCCAGCAGATCCCCGCGCGGGCTCAGTTTCAGCACCACCTCGATGGATTCGGCGAGCTCCTGACGCAGCTGTTTGCCAAGGCCCCACAGCTCCTGCGGCACCAGACGGGTGTCGTAGTACTCGGCGAGCCAGACGTCCGCCTTGAGGAACACCATCTCCAGCATCTCGAGGCGAGTGCGGAAGAAGGGCCACTGGGCGCTCATCTCTTCCAGCACCGCCAGCTTGCCGCCGTCGATCGCCTGCTGCAGTGCCTTGTGGGCACCGAGCCAGGCTGGCAGCATCAGGCGGTTCTGGGTCCAGGCGAAGATCCACGGAATGGCGCGCAGGCTCTCGACGCCGCCATTGGGCTTGCGCTTGGAGGGACGGGAACCGAGCGGCAGCTTGCCGAGCTCCATCTCCGGGGTAGCGGCACGGAAGTAAGGGACGAAATCCGGATGACCGCGCACGATACTGCGGTAGTGCTCGCAGGAGTCGGCGGCCAGCTGTTCCATCACCTCGCGCCAGCACTCTTTCGGCTTGGGCGGCGGCAGCAGGTTCCCTTCCAGCACGGCGCTGGTGTAGAGCTCCAGACTCTTGATCGCCACTTTCGGCAGGCCGAACTTGAAGCGGATCATCTCCCCCTGTTCGGTGGTACGCAGACCGCCGCGCAGGGATCCCGGCGGCTGGGAGAGGATGGCTTGATGGGCAGGCGCACCACCACGACCGACGGTACCGCCACGGCCATGGAACAGGGTGAGTCGGATGTTGTTGGCTTCGGCAAGTCCCACCAGGGATTCCATGGCGGCGTACTGGGCCCAGCCAGCGGCCATCATGCCCGCATCCTTGGCAGAGTCGGAGTAACCGATCATCACGTACTGACGGCCCTGAATGTAGCCGCGATACCAGTCCACCGAGAGCAGACGCTCCATCACGGCGGTGCCTGCCATCAGGTCATCCTGGGTCTCGAACAGCGGGGCGACCGGCATGCGGAACTTGCAGCCCGCCTCTTTGAGCAGCAGTTGCACCGACAGCACGTCGGACGGCGCACCGGCCATGGAGATGATGTAGATACCGAACGCATCGGGGTCGTGCTCGGCGATGACCTGACAGGTATCCAGCGTCTCGCGCACCTCGGCGCTCGGCTCCCAGTCGTGGGGAATGAGCGGGCGGCGGGAGTTCAGTTCGCCCAGCAGGAAGGCCTGCTTGTCATCTTCGCTCCACTCGGCGTAGTCACCCAGACCCAGATAGCGGGTCAGCTCGGAGAAGACCAGCCCGTGGCGCTCACCATCCTGACGGATATCCAGCTTGACCAGATGGATGCCGAAACAGGCGACCTTGCGCAGCACATCCAGCAGCATGCCATCGGCGATGTTGCCCATGCCGCAGGCGTGCAGTGAGTGGTAGCAGAGCTCCAGCGGCTCGCGCAGCTGAGCGGTGGTCTTGACCAGATCCTGGCTCTCGCTCACCTGGCCCTGCACCTTGGCGGTGAGGTGCTCCTTGGTTTCGCGCAGCGCTTCACGCAGCTCGCGCACCAGCGCACGGTAGGGCTCGGGGTGATCGCCAACACGAGCGCGCACGGCGTCGGTGCAGTCGGACATGGAGAGCTCGGAAGTGAGCTCCTTGATGTCTTTGTAGAACAGGCTCACCGCCATCCAGCGGCCCAGCTCCAGCACTTCGGCAGTCACCTTGGCGGTAACGAAGGGGTTGCCATCGCGGTCACCGCCCATCCAGGAGGTGAACTTGACCGGCGCGGCATCCAGCGGCAGCCGCACACCCAGATGGTGTTGCAGACGCTCGTCCAGATTGCGCATGAATTCGGGAATGGCAGGCCACAGGCTGTTCTCCACCACGGCAAAGCCCCACTTGGCCTCGTCGACCGGAGTCGGGCGCTGTTCGCGGATCTCGTTGGTGTGCCACGCCTGATTGATGAGCTGTTCGATGCGGTTGAGGATCTTGTCCCGCTCGCGGGGCAGCAGGTCGGAGAGCTCCAGCGCCTCGAGGCAGTCGTTGAGCTGTACGTGCTTGTGGATCAGGGTACGACGGGTCACCTCGGTGGGGTGAGCGGTCAGCACCAGATCGATATCCAGCTCGCGCACGGCCTGAATGATGGCCTCTTGTGACAGGTTGGATGCCTTGAGTTTGTCGAACATCTGCTCCAGCGGATCCGGGGTGCAGACCTGCTCTTCACAGCGACGGGAGATGGTGTGGAACTGTTCCGCCACGTTGGCCAGATTGAGGAACTGGCTGAAGGCGCGAGCCACCGGCAGCAGCTCGTCGTCGCTCAGGGTGCGCAGGGTATCGAGCAGACGTTCCCGGTCTGATTCATTGCCCTTGCGGGAGGACTTGGCCAATTGGCGAATGGTTTCGATCTTGTCGAGAAAGGCCTGACCCTGATGATCCTTGATGGATTTACCCAGCAGCTGACCCAGCATACCTACGTTGGCGCGTAGTGCGGCGTACTTTTCGTTCATTCCACATCCTTATCTTGTTGGTGCCTGACACCCATCCGGGGTGCTAGACGACCTCACTTATTGTTGTGCGATTACAACATATGCTCCGTCATCTTAGGGTGACAATCTACCCAGATTGTCTGCGCAAGGTCAAATAACAGGCCGATTCAGAACATGTATTTCCATCACCACTCCACAACCGGCTTGTTATGTAACTTACTTACAGTTTTTACGCCCCTTTCACCGCCGCCGCTACAGGCAAAAACGTCTGATCAGGTGTTGCAACACCGAGGTGGTCGGCTTGACGAAGGAGAGGTCGAGATACTCATCCGGCTGGTGCGCTTGGGTGATATGGCCGGGGCCCATCACTATGGTCTCGCAGCCAAGCTGCTGGATAAACGGCGCCTCGGTGCAGTAGTTGACCGACTCGGCGGCGCGACCGCTCGCCTTCTCAGCTTCTCGCACCAGCAGAGAGTCGTCGGCGCAGGCGTAGGCAGGAATGGGTTCATGCAGATGTTGCAGATGCAGGCAGCCCGGCTGGTGGATCTCAATGGGCGATAGCGCCTCTTTCAGCATCCCCATCAGCTCATCCGGCCCCACCTGCGGGGTGGGTCGCAGGTCGATATGCAGCTCGCAGCAGCCGCAGATGCGGTTCGGGCTGTCGCCCCCCTGAATGTAACCGAGGTTCAGGGTCGGCTGCGGCACGGCAAAGCGGTGGTCGGCGTAGCGATCTTTCAGATCCTGCTGCAAGCGCAGCACCTGCCCCATCGCCTTGTGCATGATCTCCATGGCGTTGACGCCGTTGGCGGGATCCGAGCTGTGACCGCTCTTGCCGGTAATGCGGATCGCCTCCGACATATGTCCCTTGTGGGCCACCACAGGCACCAGCCCGGTCGGCTCGCCAATCACGGCGTAGTCGGGTTTCAGCTCGGCCGCCGCGGCGATGGCGCGGGCCCCCGCCATGGTGGTCTCTTCATCGGCGGTAGCGAGAATACGCAGCGGCTTGTTGAGCTTGGTGAGGTCAATCTCTTTGAGCGCCTCGACGATAAAGGCGAAGAAGCCCTTCATATCGATGGTGCCGAGGCCATAGAGGCGGTTGCCCTCTTCGGTCACCTTGAAGGGATTCTTGCTCCAGCCCCCCTCATCGAACGGCACCGTATCGGTATGACCCGCCAGCAGCAGACCGCCCTCCCCCTGACCAATCGTCGCCACCAGATTGAACTTGCCCGGCAGATCGGGGAGCGCCGTTACCTCGCACTGAAAACCGAGCTGGCCGAACCAGTCGGCCAGCAGCCGGATCACCGCCTCATTGCTCTGATCCCACTTGGGATCCGTGCTGCTGATAGAGGGAATCGCAATAATATTCTTATAAAGTGAAAAAAAATCCAGATTGGCCATCAGCTCCTCCTTGCGTCCCCGGAATGTTTCTGTTAGAAAATACAAATGCAAAGTGAGTGCATGAATATTCTGTAATTTTACCTGAATATCTGGCTCATCAACAAAGGCTTCTAGTTGTAAGGGAAAGTTAATGTTCTGTCACCTGATCTATAACCGACGACACACACCCGCCTGAATTGCCCCTCCGCACTTGTGCAAAGGGGCGATCGAACACCCTTGTGCACTGCAGCGTCATGCTGTGAATCTCAAACTCTGACTTGGAATATTCAACATGCTTAACACCGTTATCGTCGGTGCCAGTGGCTACGCGGGAGCCGAACTGGCCGCACTGGTACAGAACCACCCACAACTCAAACTGTTCGGCCTCTATGTCTCCGCCGGCAGTCAGGATGCCCACAAGCGCTTCTCTTCCCTGCATCCCCAGTGGGTCGGCTCCCTCGATCAGCCGCTGCTGCCGCTGGACGACGACGGCATGACCCGGATCCTGACCCAGGCCGATCTGGTGCTGCTGGCCACCGCCCACGAGGTGAGCGCCGAGCTCGCACCCAAGTTTCTCGCCAAGGGGCTGCCGGTGTTCGATCTCTCCGGCGCCTTCCGGGTCAAGGACCAGGGCTTTTACGACAGCTTCTACGGATTCACCCACGACAGCGAACAGTGGCTGGATCAGGCCGTCTATGGCCTGGCCGAGTGGAACGCCGATGCCATCGCCACCGCCCAGCTGATTGCCGTGCCGGGTTGCTACCCGACCGCATCGCTGTGCGCCCTCAAGCCGCTGCAGCAGGATGGCCTGATTGCCAAGGGGTGGCAGCCCATCATCAACGCCGTCTCCGGGGTCTCCGGCGCCGGGCGCAAGGCAGCCATCAACACCAGCTTCTGCGAAGTGAGCCTCAACCCTTACGGCACCTTCAACCACAGACACCAGCCGGAGATCAGCCACCATCTCGGCAAGGAGGTGCTGTTCCAGCCCCACCTTGGCAACTATGTGCGCGGCATTCTGGCCACCATCTATGTGCAGCTGGCGGACGGCGTCACCCCCACCCAGGTGGATCAGGCCTTCCTCAAGGCTTACGAAGGCAAGCCGCTGGTGCGCCTCACCGGCCAGATGCCCTCTATTCGCGGTGTGGCAAACACCCCTTACTGCGACATCGCCTGGCAACAGCAGGGCAACATGCTGGTGGTGGTCTCTGCCATCGACAACCTGCTCAAGGGCGCTGCCTCGCAAGCCATGCAGTGCATAAATATCAAATTTGGATTTGAACCGGCCACCGGCCTGATTTAAGGACTTAGGAAGGATTTCGAACATGGACAAACAGACGTTGGTAATCAAGCTGGGCGGCGCCCTTATCGAGAACGACGAGGCGCTGACCGCCCTGTTCGCCACCCTCAAAACCTTTCTCGACGATCAGCACCGTCCGCTGGTGCTGGTGCACGGCGGTGGCTGTCTGGTGGATGACCTGCTCAAGGGGCTGGGCCTCACCTCCACCAAGAAGAACGGCTTGCGGGTGACCCCGTTCGAGCAGATCCCCTTTATTGCCGGGGCACTGGCGGGCACTGCCAACAAGCAGATGATGGCCAAGGCAATCGCCACCGGCATTCCGGCGGTGGGGCTCTGCCTCGCCGACGGCGGCCTCTGTCAGGTGACCCAGCTCGACCCGGATCTCGGCGCGGTCGGCGAGTGCAAACCGGGCAACCCGGCGCTGGTAGCAGGCATCCTCGGTCAGGGCTTCCTGCCGGTGGTGAGCTCCATCGGCATCACCGCCGAGGGGCAGCTGATGAACGTCAACGCGGATCAGGCGGCCACCGCCATTGCCGAGGCGCTCGGTGCCGATCTGGTGATGCTCTCCGACGTGAGCGGCATCCTCGATGGCAAGGGCAAGCTGGTGCCCCAGCTCGACAAGCTGACCGCACTGGATTTGATGGAGAAAGGGGTGATCACGGGCGGTATGGCGGTCAAGGTAGAAGCGGCCCTGCACGCCGCCGAGACCCTCGGCAAGCCGGTCTGTGTCGCCAGCTGGCGTTACCCGGATCAGCTGCTCAAGCTGCTGGCTGGCGGCGCGGTCGGCACTCAAGTGGCCATTTGATCTCCACCGGAACAAGGAACATCCGATGCAACATCTTCTGAAAGACAGTGATCTGAACAAAGCACAGATCGAAGCGCTGATTGCGCTGGGCAAAGCAGTGAAGGCCGACCCGAAGAAGTACAGCCTGGCGCTGGCGGGCAAGAGCGTGGTCACCCTGTTCGAGAAGCCCTCCCTGCGCACCCGGGTCACTTTCGACATCGGCATCGCCAAACTGGGCGGCCACAGCGTCTATCTGGATCAGCAGAACGGCGCGCTGGGCAAGCGGGAGTCGGTGAAGGATTTCGCCGCCAACCTGTCGCGCTGGTGTGATGCCATTGTCGCCCGGGTGTTCGATCACCAGACCCTGGTCGAGCTGGCAGAGCACGGAACAGTGCCGGTAGTGAACAGCCTGTGCAACCTCTACCACCCCTGTCAGGGGCTGGCCGACTTTATGACCATTGCCGAGCACTACGACGATCTGTCGAAGGTGAAGCTTGCCTACCTCGGTGATGGCAACAACGTCAGCCACTCTCTGCTGCTGCTGGGGGCGACACTGGGCACCGACGTCACCCTGATCTGCCCGAAAGGCCACGGCCCGGATACCCAGATCTTCCTGCAGGCGCAGGCACTGGCGGCCAAGTCGGGGGCAACCATCCACATCAGCGATGACGTGGCGGATATTGAAGGGTTCGATGTGGCCTACACAGATACCTGGGTCTCCATGGGCGACAACACCCCGATGGAGCAGGTCAAAGACCTCTTTATGCCTTACCAGATCAACCAGGCCTTGCTCGACCGCACCGGCATTGCACATGTGCTGCACTGCCAGCCGGCGCACCGGGAGCTGGAGATCACCTCGCAGGTGATGGATGGCCCCGCCTCCCTCATCATGGACGAGGCCGAAAACCGGATGCATATCCAGAACGCCGTGTTGCTGACCCTGTTTGGGCATAAATAGTCAGGGCAACAAGTAACGCGGCAATCAACCTGAATCACGACCCTTTTATTGAATCATCATCGAATCATCACGGAGAGAAGTAACATGAGCGGAATCAACAAGATCGTACTGGCTTACTCGGGTGGACTGGATACCTCGGCCATCATTCCCTGGCTGAAAGAGCACTATGACGCCGAAATCATTGCCTTCGTGGCCGATGTAGGTCAGGAGCGCGACGATCTGGAAGGGATCGAGCAAAAAGCCATCGCCTCCGGCGCCACCAAGTGCATCATCAAGGATCTGCGGGAAGAGTTCGTCAAAGAGTACGTCTACCCGACCCTGAAGACCGGCGCCGTCTATGAAGGCACCTATCTGCTGGGCACCTCCATGGCCCGTCCGGTGATCGCCAAGGCGATGGTCGAAGCGGCACTGGCGGAAGGGGCTGATGCCATCTCCCACGGCTGCACCGGCAAGGGCAACGATCAGGTGCGTTTCGAAGGCGCGGTCGCTGCGCTGGCCCCCCAGCTGAAAGTGATCGCCCCGTGGCGGATCTGGGACATGCGCTCCCGGGAAGATCTGCTCTCCTATCTGGAGACCCGCAACATCCCCTGCAAGGCGACCCTGAAGAAGATCTACAGCCGCGACGCCAACGCCTGGCACATCTCCACCGAGGGTGGCGAGCTGGAGAGCACCTGGAACGAGCCGTCCGAAGCCGTCTGGCAGTGGACCGTACCGGCCGAACAGGCACCGGATCAGCCGGAGTACGTCAAGCTGACCGTGGCGCAGGGTGAAGTGGTGGCCGTTGACGATCAGCCGCTCAGCCCGCACCAGATCCTGATGACCCTGAACGAGCGTGCCGGCAAGCACGGCGTGGGCCGCATCGACATCACCGAAAACCGGATGGTGGGGATGAAGTCCCGCGGCTGCTACGAAACTCCGGGCGGTACCGTGATGGTCGCCGCGCTGCGCGCCGTGGAAGAGCTGGTACTGGATCGCCCGACCCGCGCCTGGCGGGAAAAGCTGGGTGCCGAGTTCTCCCACCTGGTCTATGACGGTCGCTGGTTCACCCCGCTGTGCAAGGCGATCCTCGCCTCTGCCAACGCCATCGCCGAAGATCTGGATGGTGAAGTGGTGCTGAAGATGTACAAGGGTCAGGTCACTGCGGTGCAGAAAAAGTCGCCGAACAGCCTCTACTCCGAAGACTTCGCCACCTTCGGCGCCGACGAAGTGTATGACCAGAGCCATGCCGAAGGCTTTATCCGCCTCTACACCCTGGCCAGCCGGATCCGCGCCATGAAGGAGCAACATCAGGCTATCGGTGGCGATCACACCCACGGCTAAGCAAGCGCGATAACCCGTTGATTCCGTTGAGGGGGCATGGCCCCCTCTTCTACTGGCAAAGGACATAACCCCTGACCCATCATCGGCGGGTGTGACAAGAGCGGCAGCGCCCCGGCCGCTTCTGTGAGATAACAGGCTCGCAGAAAAACAGGGCACGATTTCAAGCTCGGTGGCCAGGGCGCCGCCGACAACGCATTCAAGGAGAGCAGTATGGCACTTTGGGGTGGACGCTTCAGTCAGGGAGCCGATAGCCGGTTCAAGCAGTTCAACGATTCGCTGCGGTTCGATTACCGGCTGGCGGAGCAGGATATTCAGGGCTCCATGGCCTGGGCCCGCGCGCTGGTGAAAGTGGGCGTGTTGACCGCCGATGAGCAGGGCAAGTTGCAGCAGGCGATGGAAGTGCTGCTCGCCTCGGTGCAGCAGGATCCCCGGCAGATCCTGAGCTCGGACGCCGAAGATATCCACTCCTGGGTCGAGAGCCAACTCATCGCCGCCGTCGGCGATCTTGGCAAGAAGCTGCACACCGGCCGCTCGCGCAACGATCAGGTCGCCACCGACCTGAAACTCTGGTGCAAGGCACAGGGCGAGCTGCTGCTCGGCTCCATCACCGCCCTGCAGCAGGGACTGGTCGCCTCCGCCCGTGCCAATCAGGCCGCCGTGCTGCCCGGTTACACCCACCTGCAGCGGGCCCAACCGGTCACCTTCGCTCACTGGGCGCTGGCCTATGTGGAGATGCTGGAGCGGGACTACTCCCGCCTGCAGGATGCGCTGAAGCGGCTCGACACCAGCCCGCTCGGCTGCGGCGCGCTGGCGGGCACTGCCTACGCCATCGACCGCGAAGCGCTGGCGCTCGACATGGGCTTTAGCGGCGCCACCCGCAACAGTCTGGATTCGGTCTCCGATCGGGATCACGTGGTGGAACTGATGCACGTGGCGTCCCTCTCCATGACCCACCTGTCGCGCTTTGCCGAAGACCTTATCTTCTACAACACCGGCGAGGCGGGCTTTGTCGAGCTCTCTGACGCGGTGACCTCCGGATCGTCACTAATGCCGCAGAAGAAGAACCCGGATGCGCTGGAGCTGATCCGTGGCAAGACCGGCCGGGTGGTCGGCGCCCAGATGGGCATGCTGATGAGCCTCAAGGCGCTGCCGCTGGCTTACAACAAGGACATGCAGGAAGACAAGGAGGGGCTGTTCGATGCCCTCGACACCTGGCACGACTGCCTCGATATGGCCGCGCTGGTGCTGATCGATCTGAAAGTGAATGGCGAGCGCACCATGGCGGCGGCGCAAGGCGGCTACGCCAACGCTACCGAGCTGGCGGACTATCTGGTTGCCAAGGGGATTCCATTCCGTGAAGCGCACCATATCGTCGGCAAAACCGTGGTCTTCGCCATCAGCGTGGGCAAACCGCTGGAAGAGCTCTCCATCGGCGAGTTCCAGCGCTTCAGCCCGGTAATCGAGTTCGACGTCTACCCCAATCTGGAACTGGAAGCGACCCTGGCCAAGCGGGTTGCTAAAGGCGGCGTCGCCCGCGAGCAGGTAGAAGCAGCCCTTACCGCCGCCGAACAGTGGCTGGCCAAGCGGGTGGGTTAAGCCAACCGGCTTGTCATCCAAAGTTGAAAGCAAAACGGCAACCTCGGTTGCCGTTTTTTATTGCTCACCGCGGTTCAGGCGCTGGCATTAAGCAGTTTGCCAACCCCATCGCCCTTGCCATTGGGCAGGGTCTGTTTAAAGGCAGCGAGCAGCTGGTCGAGGTTGAGATTGCTGGCACCAAGGGTGCCCTTGAGTGTATCGAGTTCACTTTGCAGCGCATCGAGGCGGGTACTCTGGGTGCCGCTCGCCAGCTGGTTGCGGGCGCTGTCGATGGCTGCGGGAAGGGATTGGCCACCATTCTCCTGCCCCAGAGTCTGCATCAACTCACCCATAAAGTGGTTGATGGCAGCGCGATTTTGCTCGCTGTCGGCATCCTTGATGCCGAGTCGCTGGAACAAACTCTGGACGGTCGGGGCGAGGCGATCTTCCTGCACTGTTTGCTGCACAGGCTCAGGTTTGGCACTGCTGCCGAGCAGCTGACTGCCCAGCTTGAGGGCGATAGAGGCAAGGGGAAGCAGGTTGCTGATCATGATATCTCTCCGCGACAACGACCCTTGATTGTGTTGCCAGGAGGAGTGCATAAGCGGGGCCAGCACGGCGATAAAACGCACTGCACCGGCTAATCCCTTGAATGGCTGATCTATTTATTCAACCAGCACACCAGCACGCAGGAGATGGCCGAGCGCAAAGGGGAGTCAGGCGGCCAGTAGCTGCCGCCACGGGCGGTAGTGGCAATATGGTGGCAAAGCGTTTTGCCGCCCACTCGAGCCGCGACCCCTTCCTTTCACACCCAGATCGCCAACTCTTTGAGCCACTTGCGCTGCTGATGGCACCAACAGAGTAAAACCTGACAAAAGCACCGCAGCGATCAGGCACCGAATAACGACCTGCGGGCTTACTAATCGAGCGGTGATCCGCCCACAAGGCATGACCAATAGAAATGAAAAGAGGCTCCGAAAAGCCTCTTTTTGTATACGTGCCTGAACCCGACTCAGCCCAGCAGCAGATAGAGCTGGTGAGCGGCCACACCGGCGCACAGGCCGCCGATGGTGTGGGCAACGATGGCGCGGGAGGTGAGGTGGCGATAGCCGAGGGCATCCAGCATGGCGGTGTGGGTGCTCAGGAAGCCACTCCAGCACATCCCCATGGCGGTAAACACCGCGACCTCGTTACCGGTGATCCACCCTTTGGCAATAAAAGGCGGCACCAGTGACATGGCGGCACCAACCGCACCAAGCGAGGTGGCCGGGAAAGCGACCAGCTCCGGCTGCTGGAAGCCGAACAGCAGGTCAAACAGCCAGCTCACCTTGGCGGCCAGCACCGGCAGCAGGGCAACCCCTTGAAACGCTTCGCCGGTATAGCCCTTGTCGCCGGGGCCGAAGGTGAGCAGCATCACGAAGGTACTTATGATCAGCACCCCGGGGATCACCGCCATCCCCAGCTCCACGCCAGATTTGCCGCCATCGAGCAGAGAGTTGAGGATCCTCAGCCAGCCGGGAGCAGCCTCTTTGGTCACCCCTACTTTGCGGCCGTCGGACGATACAGCGTCATCGTTCAGCACTTCCCCCACCAGTGGGCGGATCATCCGCTGCATCAGTCGGGTAGAGACCACCGAGCCTACCAGAGCGCCGAGCAAACCGATCAGCGCCGCGCTGGCGGTGGATTCACCGCTCGGCAGTTGCAGGGTGGCCATAAAGGTGACCACGATCAGCCCCATGCCGAAGGCGGTGCCGAAGTTGGTGAGCGACACCAGCTGCCAAGGGGTGAAGCCTTTGCGAAAGCGGCTGTCCTTGGCGAGGCTGATCACCGCCGGGTTGTCGGAGAAGAAGGTCATCAGCGCCGCCAGCGCGGTGCGACCGGGCAGACGAAACACCGGCTTCATCAGCGGCGCCAGCAGCACCTCCAGCAGGCGGATCACCCCGAACTCGCTCAACAGCTGGCTCAGGGCACCGGAGAGCACTGTGATCCCCATGATAAAGAGCACGGTATTGAGCAGCAGCTGGTGGGCGGTATTGAACAGGGTGTTGACCATGGCAGAGAGGCCCATCTGGCTGCCGAGGTAACCGAACAGGCTGCCAAGAATAAGCAGTACCAGCACGGGTTCCATCCAGTTCCTAATGGCGGCAAGTCGCCCCTTTGACTCTATAACTACATGATTTTCCATATCTATCCTGCGGTTCATCTGTGCGTGAGTGGTTGTTTTTATGGTTAAAAAATGGCTGCGCCAAATAGAAAAAAGCCCTTGTCTTGCGACAAGGGCTTTTTGAATTGGCTCCTCCTACTGGACTTGAACCAGTGACATACGGATTAACAGTCCGCCGTTCTACCGACTGAACTAAGGAGGAATTGTAATTGGTGCCCAGAGACGGAATCGAACCGCCGACACGGGGATTTTCAATCCCCTGCTCTACCGACTGAGCTATCTGGGCAAATGGTGCCGGCTACCGGAATCGAACTGGTGACCTACTGATTACAAGTCAGTTGCTCTACCTACTGAGCTAAGCCGGCACACTTTAAACCATTGTGCATGAACAAAATTTTTATTTCATGGCACCAAAATTGGTGCCCAGAGACGGAATCGAACCGCCGACACGGGGATTTTCAATCCCCTGCTCTACCGACTGAGCTATCTGGGCGTGGGCGCTATTAAACGGATTTTAAGGCAGATGGTCAACGGGAAATTTCACTTTTTGTCTCGTTCGTCTCTTTTTTGCGCAACATCGTCCATTTCTGCCACTTCTTCGGCACAGGCCGCGCGTTTTCGCCCCCAGACTCTGGGTTCCTCCCCCTTGAGCAGGCGGGAGATGTTCTCGTGATGGCGGATCAGGATGAGGCAGGAGAGCAGGGAGACTGGCAGGGTATATTCGGGTTTGAGCAGGTAGGTAAAGAGCGGCGTCAGCAGCACGGTAATGATGGAGGCCAGCGAGGAGTAGCCGCTCACCAGCAGCACCAGCAGCCAGGTGCCAATCACGGCGCCCCCCATGGTAAAGCCGATGGGCATCATGGTCCCCAGTGCCGTGGCGACTCCTTTGCCACCACGAAAATGAAAGAAGATGGGGTACATATGGCCGAGACAGGCGGCGACCCCGATAAAGCCGAGGTAGACGGGTTTGATCTGCAGATACCAGGCGAGATAGACAGGCACAGTGCCCTTGAGCACATCAAGCAGCAGCACCACCAGCGCCGCCATCCGGCCACCGAGGCGCAGCACATTGGTTGCCCCCGGATTGTGGGAGCCATGATCCCGCGGGTCGGGCAGACCGGAGCAACGGGAGACCAGCACAGCACTGGATAGTGAACCACCCAGGTAGGCCAGAATAATCATCAAAATCGTCAGGGCCGTCATCTTGGTCGTTTTTACCACGATATGAATGGGGTATGATGCGGGCCACATACGCTGGCATGGGCCCATGCCCACCCAGAGCGCCTCGGCAAGCCTGTTGCCCGGCCAGCATCCCTGCGCTGTCATCACAGCCCATCAAGAGTAAAGAAGAAGTACAGTCATGGACAAGGTGTTTATTCGCGGACTCGAAGTTTTGACCACCATAGGTGTATATGAGTGGGAGAAGGGCATTCGCCAAAAGCTCCGTTTTGACCTCGAGATGGGGTTCGACAACCGCCCCGCGGCAGCAACCGACGACATCAATCTGGCACTGGATTATGCCGATCTCTCCAACAAGATTTGCGAGCATGTCAGCGGCAAGGTGGTCGAGCTGGTCGAGACCATGGCCGAGCAGGTCGCCATGCTGGTTCTGACCGACGAGCGGGTACAGTGGGTCAAGGTGACCCTCACCAAGCCGGGCGCCGTGCCCAATGCCGCCGGGGTCGGCGTCGAGATCCTGCGCCATCGCACGCCGGCCGCGAGCAGCAACTGATGACCACCATCTATATCAGCCTGGGCTCCAACATCGAGCGGGATCGCCATATCCGCGCCGGGCTCGATGCACTGCACGCCGAATTTGGCGAGCTGCGAGTCTCCCGGGTATTCGAGAGCGAGGCGGTCGGCTTCAACGGCCGCCCCTTCTACAACTTGGTAGCAGCTGCCGAGACCGATCTGCCGCTGGCCACCGTCTGCCAGCGACTGCGGGCCATGGAGTTCGCCCACGGCCGCGAGCCGGATGCCAAGAAGTTCGCCCCGCGCACCCTGGATCTCGACCTGCTGCTCTATGGCGATCTGGTCTGCGACACCCCGCTGGTGCTGCCGCGCGGTGAAGTGCTCACCAACGCCTTCGTGCTCTGGCCGCTGGCCGAGCTGGCCCCCAAACTGCGCCACCCCGTCGATGGCCGCACCATGGGCGAGCTGTGGCAAGCATATGACAAGGCCTCCCAGCAGCTGTGCCCCATTCCCTTTCACTGGGAAGCGTGCGAATTGCAGCATCACTGATCCGCAAGGGCGCCTCACGGCGCCCTTGTTGTTTCCACAGACAGGGTTGCTTATCACGGATAAGAAAGTGTCATTGGGCCTGACCCTGCGAGGCTGGCAGGATAGCGCCCACTACAGGAGAACCCCATGCCACTCGATACCATTCACCACTTTAACTGCCAGTTGCTGGCTGAACTGCCCCACCAGCGCTATGAGCATGAACCCATTCTCGACTACGCCACCGATGAAAAGGTCAAGGCCCGCCTCGGCTGGCAGGCGGAGTTCAGCAAGACCCTGTTTCTCAAGTTCAAGGATGGCCGCTTCGCCCTGCTGCTGACCCACAGGGACGGGCGGCTCGACAACAAGGCGGTCAAGGCTGCGCTCGGTGCCAAGCCCTCCATCTGCACCGCCGAAGAGATGCAGGCGGAGATTGGCTGCCTGCCGGGAGCGGTCTGCCCCTTCCTGCCCCGCGCCGATATTCCGCTACTGGTGGATCCGCAACTGCTCAACCACACCGCCTTCACCTGGACTCCGGGCCACCCGGAGCAGACCTTTCTGCTGGCGACCGAGCATCTGGCCGAGGTACTGGCGCAGCTCCCCTGCGAGGTCAGCTATCTGCCCGCCCCGACGGCGTAGCACCATCGCGCGCCAGCTGGGCGAAGATCAGCGCCGCCAGCATGGAGAGCAACCCGACACAGAGGTAGGTAAGGTGGAACCCGGCCAGCCACTGGCCCTCGGCCACTAAGGTGCCCGCTGAGGTGCCCGCCGAGAAGAGCCCGAGCAGGCTGGCGGCAATCGCCACCCCCAAACTCATGGATAGCTGCATCACCACCGAGAGCAGACCGTTGCCACTGCTGGCCAGGGTCGGGCTGAGATCTTGCAGCGTGAGAGTGTTCATGGCGGAGAACTGCAGCGAGTTGATGGCGCCGAAGATCGCCAGCCAGCCCAGCAAGACCCCGTAGGGGAGCTGGTTGTCGATGAAATAGAAGCTGGCGATCATCGCCCCCAGTAGCAGGGTGTTGCCGATCAGGATGCGGCGATAGCCCACCTTCGGAATAAGCTTGTTCACCAGCGTCTTGGTCAGCATGGCACCAATCACCGTGGGGATCATGGTCATCCCCGCCTTGCTTGGCGAGAAACCGAGCCCCAGCTGCAGAAACAGCGGGGTGAGGAAGGGCATGGCGCCGCTGCCGAGGCGGGCAAACAGGTTGCCCCAGATGCCGATGGCAAAGGTGGCGGTCTTGAACAGGTTCAGGCTAAAGAGCGGCTGCGGTGCATTGGCGGCATAGAGCCAGTAGCTCGCCATCGCCGCCAAGCCGAAGATCAGTGCAAACAGCGCCCAACCGGTGGAGATGCTGTGCTCCCCCAGCCCCTGCAAGCCGACCGACACCAGCACCATGCCGACGCTGAACATCACGAATCCCTGCCAGTCGAACCGGGCGGTCTGCTGCCGCAGCTCCGGCATAAAGTGCCAGCTGGCGATAAAGCCGAGCAACCCCACCGGCAGGTTGATGAGAAATACCCAGTGCCAGCTCGCCACTTCCACCAGCCAGCCACCGAGCGCCGGCCCCATCAGCGGGCCAAGCAGCCCCGGAATGGTGACAAACGACATCACCCGCAGCAGCTCGTGCTTGTCATAGACCCGCAGCACCGCCAACCGTCCCACCGGCATCAGCAGCGCACCGCCAATCCCCTGAAGCACACGGGCGGCCACCAGCATGGAGAGCGAATTGGAGGCGGCGCAGGCGAGCGAACCGAGGGTAAAGAGCGAGATGGCAGCCAGATAGATGCGGCGGGTACCGAATCTGTCTGCCAGCCAGCCGGAGGCCGGGATCAGCAGCGCCACCGTCAGCATGTAGGCGATGATCACCGACTGCATCTGCAGCGGGCTCTCCCCCAAGGTCTCGGCCATGCTGGGCAGGGCGGTGTTGAGAATGGTGCCATCCAGCGCCTGCATAAAGAAACCGACCGCCGCCAGCAGGGGCAGCCACTTGCGCTGGGCATCTGTCACTGTGTGGCTCATTGCCACCTCCATTATTTTTGCGGGGGAGCGGCGGCGGTCAGGAAGAGATCGACACAACTCAGGGTCCAGGCATCCTGCTCGGCAGCGCTCTGGGTCAATGGCAGACCCAGCTCACGGAGCATGCGCTCCTTGCCCTGCCACATCAGCAACAGCTGCAAGGCGGCCTGTTCGCTGTCTTGATGGCACAGCAGGCCTTGCTGCTTCTGCTGCTCCAGCCAGTTGGACAGCATCTTGGTCACATAGAGCGGGCCCGCCTCGAAAAAAAGGGTGGCCAGCTGGGCATCGTTGCAGCTGATGCAGGTGCGAAAGATATTGATGGCATCATCGCTCAGGATCAACTTGCGAAAGCTGCGACCAAAGGCAATCAGGCTCTCCCGCACATTGTTGCCACGCAGCAACACCTCCGGCATCAGCTCGCTGCTGACGCACTTGCTGCCCACCGCTTCGGCAAACAGCGACTCCTTGTTGGCAAAATGGCTGTAGACCGTCTGCTTGGAGACGCCCGCTTCACTGGCCACCATGTCCATGCTGACCAGATGCAGACCGTGCTGACAGAAGAGCCGCCCGGCAGCATCGAGGATCGCAGCCCGCTTCTGCTGACTACGGGGTGAAATGTTCATTTTTCCTCCACAATCAAACTGGACAGTCTAGTTTCGAAAAACTAGACTCACCGGTGTGATTTGATGTTATGTCAACCAGAGGATGATGTCATGACACTTTGCTTAATCCTGCTGGCGCTGTTACTGAGTGGCTGCAGCCCGGTCACAGAGTCAGAAGAAACACCCGCCCTGACCCGGGTGATCGCCCAGCCGCTGCAAGCCAGCGATCACTACCCGGTGCTGCACCGCTTCAATGGCCGGGTGATCGCCCCCGAGCACAGCCAGATAGGCTTCGAGCTGGCAGGGCGGATCGCTACCCTGCACAAGGGACGGGGAGAGCCGGTCGCGGCTGGCGAACTGCTCGCCACACTGGATACCCGGCTGCTGGCAGTGGAAGCCAAAGAGCTGGCCGCCCGGGCAGCCCAGAACGAGGCCGAGCTGACCCTTGCCCGGCAGACGCTAGAACGGCTCACTGCCCTGCGCCAGCAGCAGTTCAGCTCCCGTCAGGCGCTGGATGAACAGCAAGGCAAAGTCCGCATGCTGGAGGCAAGCGCCAACCAGCTGGCCGCCGCCCTCGAAGCCAACCGGGTCAAACAGGAGAAATCACAGCTGCGCGCCCCTTTCAACGGGATCGTAGTCAGCCGCGAGCAGGCATTGGGGGCCGTGGTGGCCGCAGGCCAGCCTCTCTTCTCCCTGACCCGCAGCGGCCAGTGGGAGGCCGATATCGGCGTGCCGGTGAAACAGGCCGAGTCCCTGATCGTCGGCCAACACTACCCCCTGCAAAGCGGGGCGCAATCACTGGAGGGGCGCCTGCTTAATCTGGGGGTACAAGTGGACGGGCAGACCCACACCCGCACCGCCCGCTTCCAGCTGACCCGGGGCGGCGAACAACTGGCAGAGGGGCAACTGATCACCCTGTTGCATCAGACCCGCGAGCCTACCCGCGCCTACGAGGTACCGCTCACCGCGCTGACCCAGGGATTACGCGGCAGCTGGACCCTCTATCTGCTCAACGATGAAACACCACCCCGGGTGGTCAGCCGGGACGTCACCTTGCTGCAGCAAGATGGCGAACGAGCCTGGATCAGTGGAGCCCTGAATGGACAGGAACAGCTGGTGACCGATGGCCTGCATAAACTGGTACCGGGCCAGCAGGTCACCCTGACAACCAGCGTGGATCATCAAACGGCGCATCCGGAGCCACAGTCATGATCCGCCCGTTTATCGAGAATGGCCGCCTGCTGCTGTTGACGGTCGCGCTGCTGCTGACGGCCGCCCTTGCGGCATTGCAGACCCTGCCCAGAACCGAAGATCCCCAGCTCACCAGCCGTTTTGCCAGCGTGGTTACCCACTTCCCCGGGGCCAGCGCCGAGCGGGTGGAGGCGCTGGTGAGCGAGCCCATCGAGAACCGGCTGCGGGCCCAGAGCGAGATCAAGCTGATCGAGTCGAGCTCTCGCCCCGGTCTCTCCATCATCAATCTGGAGCTCAAGGATGAGGTCAGCGATGTCGAGCCCGTCTGGTCCAGAGTCCGTGACCGGCTGGCAGATCTTGCCGCCGGACTGCCAGCCGGCGCCAGTGCCCCCAAGCTTGATGACGAGAAGGGCTACCCCTTCACCAGGCTGGTCAATGTAGTCTGGCGCGGGCCGGGCCAGCCACAGCTGGATCGCCTCGCCCGCTACAGCGCCGAGCTGGAACGCCGGGCTCGCCAGCTGCCGGGCACCGAATACGTCGAGCGGGTCGGGGCACCGCAGGAGGAGATCGAGGTGCGGTTCGATCCCCTCGCCCTCAGTGCCAGCGGCATGAGTGGCGAACAACTTGCCCAGGCGCTGAGCGGTGCCGATGCCAAAGTAGCCGCCGGGGAGTTGCAGGGCAGCCACAATCGCTTTCAGGTGGAGATCCGCGGCGCCCTCGATACCCTGGAGCGGATCCGCCAGATCCCGCTGCGCACCGGCGAGCAGGGCCAGACCCTGCGCCTTGGCGATCTGGCCGAGGTAAGACGTACCCTGCACCAGCCGGAGAGCCAGCTGGCCTTTGCCAATGGTGAGCGGGCCGTGGTGGTTGGCCTGCGCATGGCACAGGATCACCGCATCGACCTCTGGTCGGCACGGGTCGATACCATGCTGGCCCAGCTGCAACAGGACTTGCCGGATAATATCGGCCTCGTCACCAGCTTCGATCAGCAGCGTTATACCGATCAGCGGCTCGACACCCTGCTCATCAACATTGTGCAGGGCTTCCTCATCATAGTGGCTGTGCTGCTGGTGACCTTGGGAGTCAAGGCCGCCATTATCGTGGCCCTGTCGCTGCCGCTTACCGTGGCGTTCTCATTCGCCTGCATGAACCTGATCAATCTACCCATTCACCAGATGTCGGTCACCGGTCTGGTGGTGGCGCTCGGGATCATGGTGGACAACGCCATCGTCATGGCGGATCGGGTGCAGTATCAGCGCCGCCACGGCATGGCGATGAGTGCCGCCGCACTGGAAGCCATCGGCCACCTCTGGCTGCCACTACTGGGCTCCACCCTCACCACCATGCTCGCCTTTATGCCGATCATTCTGATGCCGGGCCCGGCGGGCGAGTTTGTCGGCGGCATCGCCTGGGCGGTGATCTGTTCGCTGCTGGGATCCTACCTCATCGCCCACACCCTGGTGGCTGGCCTCGCAGCCCGCTGGATTGGCAGTGATCAGGGAGGGCGCTGGTATCAGGATGGCTTGCACCTGCCCCGGGTGAGCGCCCGTTTCCAGCAGAGCATCGCCATGGCGCTTGCTCACCCCTGGCGGACCCTGCTGCTGGTCAGTCTGCTGCCCCTGATCGGTTTCTGGGTGGCGGGCCGCCTCACTGAACAGTTCTTTCCCCCTGCCGACCGGGACATGATCCACATCGAGGCCAGCCTCTCTCCACAGGCGAGCCTGGCGCGCACCCGCGAGCTGGCATTGGGGATCTCCGCCGAGCTGGCTAGCCTCCCCGAGCTGGTTCGTCAGGATTGGGTGGTGGGCGACAACGCACCCAGCTTCTACTACAACCTGGTGCCCAGAAAACAGGGGCGGGCCGATTACGCCCAGGGGATGATCACTCTGCAGGATGCCGATGCCGCCGAGCGGCTCATTCCACAACTGCAGCAGCGGCTCGATGCAACATTTCCCGAAGCGCAGATCCTGGTGCGCAAGCTGGAACAGGGGCCGCCTTTCAATGCCCCGGTCGAGCTGCGGCTGTTTGGCCCCGACCTTGAACAGCTGCACCGTCTGGGAGAGGAGCTTCGCAGTCTGCTCGCCAATACCCCGGCCGTGGTGCAGACCCGCGCCACCTTGCAGGCAGGGGCCCCCAAACTCTGGTTGCAGGTCGATGAGGAGGCCGCCCGGCTGGCAGGCATGAGCCTGACCGATGTTGCCTCCCGGCTGGCGGGCGCACTGGATGGCAGGTTGGGCGGCACTGTGCTGGAAGGCACCGAGTCAATCCCGGTTCGGGTGCGACTGGCCGAGCCCTTGCGTCAGGATCCGGATGCGCTGCTCAATGTGCCGCTATCGCTCACCGGCACCGGCCAGCAAGGGGCTGCCAATCTCACCTTGCGGGCACTGGCCACTCCCGAGTTGCTGCCAAGCTGGGGGGAGATCAGCCGTCGGGATGGTGAGCGGGTCAATGTGCTGGAGGCCTATCTGGCGGTCGGCGTACTGCCGCAAACCGTGCTGGAGCAGGTAAAAGAGAAGCTGGCCACCAAGGCGCTGGCGTTGCCGCCGGGCTATCGACTGGAGTTTGGCGGGGAAGCCGCCAAGCGGGATGAATCGGTGGGCAATCTGATGGCGCACGTCAGCCTGGTCGCCGTGCTGCTGGTGGCCGTGCTGGTGCTCAGCTTCAACTCGTTCCAGCTGGCAGGCATCGTCACCCTGGTGGCGATCCAGTCGGCGGGGCTCGGCCTGCTGTGGGTCTGGCTACTGGGGTACCCCTTCGGGTTTACGGTGATCATCGCCCTGCTGGGACTGATGGGGCTGGCCATCAACGCCGCCATCGTCATTCTGGCCGAGCTGAAGGCAGACCCGCTGGCACAACAGGGCAATCTGCCGCAGATCCGTGATCTGGTGGCCGGTTGCAGCCGCCACATCGTCTCGACCACCATCACCACGGTGGGCGGCTTCATCCCGCTATTGCTGGGGGGCGGCGGCTTCTGGCCACCCTTTGCCATCGCCATCGCCGGTGGCACAGCGCTGGCGACCCTGCTCTCGTTCTACTTTGTGCCGGTGGCGTTCGTGCTGTTCAACCGTCGCCGTCCTGAACCGGTACAGGAGAGCTGCAACGCGCAAGATCAGTTGTCGGGCTGACCCAGCATGGCTTTGAGCCGCTCTTCCAGAGTGGGCTCGGGGGCCTTGAGGGTCGCCATAAAGAGCTGCTCGATACCAGCCTTGTCCTGACTTTTCACGATAAACACCAGTCGGGACTGGGCCTTGCCCTCCGGCCAGTCGCCCAGCGCCTGCAGCGGATAGAGCTGGCCGTGGACGCCGTGGATCACCACCGGCTGGCTCTCCCCTTCCAGCTGCAAAATCCCCTTGAGGCGCAGCAGGGCATCGCCATACTGCGCCTGCACCGCATCGATGGCGGCCAGCAGACGAGAGGGCTTGAGCGGCTCACCGATACGCAAAGAGAAACTCTCGATGTTGCCGTGCTCGAAGTGGGTGGGCGCAGCTGTACCCACCTTGGCGGCGAACGGTTGCATCTTCGGCTGCATCGGTGACGCCAGCCCCTGCTTGGGGGATTCGGTGCGCAGCCAGGCCAGCAGCTGGCGCACATCGCGCCCCGCCGCTTCGTTGTAGGCGCCGAGCTTCTCCAGCACTGCTGGCGACAGTTCGCCATTGGTCACCTGCTGGATCGGGGCCGCCGGGTTGAGTGCAGCCAGCTGGGCTTCGACCCGCGCCAGCTGTTCGTCCTCCACCAGATCCCCCTTGCTCACCACCAGCAGATCCGCCAGCGCCACCTGTTTCACCGCTTCATATTGAGCCGCCAGCTGCTGCTCGATATGGCCGGCATCCACCACGGTGACAGTGCCATCGAAGCGGTAGCGCTGGGCGATAAAGCCCTCTTCGCGCAGGGTAAATAGCACGGGGGCCGGATCTGCCAGACCGGTGGTCTCGATAATCAGCCGCTTGAACGGTTTGATCTTGCGCTGGATGGCCTTCATAAAGAGCCCCTGCAACGCCTCCACCAAAGAACCCTGTACCGAGCAGCAGATGCAGCCGGAGTCGAGCAGCATCACCTGCTCATCCACCTGTTGCACCAGATGGTGATCCAGCCCCACCGAGCCGAACTCGTTGATCAGCACCGCGCACTCGCCAAGTTCCGGCTGCTTGACCCAGTGGTTGAGCAGAGTTGTCTTGCCGCTGCCGAGAAAGCCGGTCAGCAGGGTCACTGGGATGCGGGTATCTTGCATATCGGTCATGTCAGATCCTTACCGGTTGGCAAACAGGTCGCTGAGCCAGCGGTTTTCAAAGCGGCCGTGGGGGTCGAGCTCGGCTTTCAACGCCACAAAGTCGTTCCAGCGCGGCAGCAGGGCCGGGAAGTCGTAGAGATCCATCGCCAGATGCTTGCCGAAATGGGGAATGCCGCCAAGCGGTACCAGCAGTTGCTGCAGCTCGCGCATCTGCTCCATGGAGCCGTTGACGAAGGTGCCGTCCGCCGCCAGATAGACCAGAAAACCGATCCAGCAGACCGGCTGGCCGTAAGCGGCACTTAGCCAGGCCTCGGAGGGGCCGGTGCAGCGCAGGATAAAGGGGTAGTGCAACACGCCCGGATTGGCCTGCTGCCAGGCTTGCAGGGTCTCCAGTGCCTCGTTCATGCGATGAAGCGGCACCGCCACCTCGCAGTTGATCTGGGGGGCCGGGATCCCCTTGCAGAGGATCTGGTAGACGTTGCCCACCAGATCGGAGGCATCCTTGAAGCGGCGCACCGTCTCGAAGTGCTCACCGGCCAGCGCCTCATCCTTGGTATCTTTCGCCATCTTCTGCAGGGTGGCATCTATGGTGGCGTTCATGCGGGCGTCGATATCGCCATCCAGCAGCAGCGGCTCGCTGCCACCGGCGCGGTAGCGGACCACCTCGTCATCGGAGGCGGGATCCACCAGCCAGATGTGGCTCTCGCCGGTCCAGGCAAACCACCAGCTCTTCACGAAGCCGTGCTCGCGGTTGAGCCGCTCGTTGTGCTCCAACAGGAAGGGGTAATCGGTGGTGAACTTGGTGCAGCGCATGATGCGGTTCGGCACGGTACGCAGGGTGACGTGGAGCAGGATGCCGAGCATCCCCATCCCCATCACGAAGGCGCCGAAGCGCGGGTCGGTGCGATCCACCCGGATGATGTCGCCATTGGCCAGCATCACCGTCATCGCCTCCACCGCATCGCACAGGGCTGACTGGTGCAGCCCCTGACCGTGGGTGCCGGTGCTGAGTGCGCCGCCCAGAGTCTGAATGCCGATAACCCCGGGGGAAGCCGGCAGCATTCGCTCCATGGCGATAAGATCGCCGTAGACGATGTCGAGGGGCGTCCCCGCCTGATAGGTCACGGTATCGGCAGTTTTCGCCAGCTGGCCGCGCAGGTGGTGCAAGTCCACCAGCAGCGCCTGACTGCCCTCGGCATAGACGCTGTGGATGGGTTCGAAGGAGAGGCCGGAGCCGATAAGGCGCAGCTTGCGCTCGGGGTGTTCCCGCAGCAGCGCTTGCAACTCGTCGCGGCTTTTCGGGCGCCACACCTGATCCAGCGCTCCGAGGGGATTGGTTCTCGACCAGTTGAACAGCACCTCCCGATTACCAATCGCCTTGATGCTGTGAAATGCCTGGAACTGAACCGTCATACCGCGCCTCATCTTTTACTGACGTCAAAATGAGCGCCAATTCTACCGAAAAGCGAGCCACAAGGCATGAAAAACAAGCCCCTGTAGTCGAGGGGGGATAGGGAGAGAGCACTCCCCTACCCTGCCAGACAGGAGCGTGGCCGCCCGTCTGTCACCGATAGATCAGGTGGCGTTCGGGATGCCTCGCACCCCATCTGGCTGGCGGGTTTGTGCCTCTTCCGGCAGCAGCTCCTCGCAGAACTGGCGCAGCGGCATGGGGCGGGCAAACAGGTATCCCTGTAAATAATCGACCCCTTTGGCCCTGAGGTAGTCAGCCTGACGCTCGCTCTCCACCCCTTCCGCCACCAGCGCCAGACCGAGCCGGGTTGCCAGATCGATCACGTTATCCACGATATGTTCCGAAAGCGACTCGGTACCGATGCGGGCGATAAAGGATTTGTCGATCTTGAGGTAATCCACATGAAACTGCTGCAGGTAAGCCAGGCTGGAGTGGCCGGTGCCAAAGTCGTCGATGGCAAGTTTGACCCCCATCTCGTCCAGCTGGCGGAACAGGGAGAGGGTCTGGGGATCTGACATCAACAGCTCCCGTTCGGTCAGCTCCAGCACCAATACCACCTTGCCGGGGAGGAAGTGGCCGAGGAAGGCGCGGCACTCGGCCAGCAGGGCAAAATCGTGGCAATGAGCGGCGCTGATGTTGAAGCTGATATGAAACCCATCGGGCAACTGCTCCTGAGAGCGGTTCAACCGTGTCGCCACCTGCTTCATGATATGGGTGGTCATGGGGACGATCAGTCCCGACTCCTCCGCTTGCGGAATAAAGAGATCGGGCCGGATCACCCCTTCATTGACATGCTCCCAGCGCATCAGCACCTCGGCGCCCATCATCTTGCCATCGTGGCTGGCAATCAGCGGCTGCAGATAGGGAACAAACTCTTTGGCCCGCAGGGCCCGTCGCAATTCGTCTGTTGGCGAGCCGGGACGCCCCAGCACCCACCACACCAGCCAGGCCAGCAAAAGCGAGGAAACCGCCAGCCACGACAGCGCCACGTGCCGCGCGGCCCACAGCGACTTCCAGTAGACCGGCATGGCATAACCGGCATGGATGGTGAAAGGATAATGGGATGATGTGAGGGCCTGGCTGATCCCGCGATGGAGGGTGGGCGCCTCGCTCAGATAGCGGCCAGACTCATTGAGCCAGGCAGACCCCACCTGCAGATAGAGCGCACTGGACTTTCCGCTCATGGAGAGCATGAAGCTGAGCTGGGTACTGTCGATGGCGCTCAAGGCGGCATCCTTGCCCCGCTCGGTGCGCACCACCAGCAGCGGGTGATTTTGCCGCACCCGGTTGCCACTCATCAGCAGCAGCTTGCGGCCGGTGTAGATCTCCGGCTCATCGGCATCATCAGCTTCACCAAACAGCGAAGTGCAATTGATGATGCCGTTTCGCACCAGATTGACCGAACGCAGGAAGGGCTCGATGGCGACCTTCTTGCGCAGCACCAGCAGGTTGTCGCGACAGGGAGCCTTCACCAGAGGCAGCACAGAACGATTGGCCTGCTCCGCATGATCCAGCATCGACTCCATCAGGGTTCTGGCCTTGTGGGCCGAGGCGCTGGATTCCGCTTTCAGCTCCTGCACATAATTGCTGTGGATGAGCCAACCTCCCACCAGCAGCGGCAGGGTAAAGACCAGCAAGGCACCGCCGAAGCGTAACCCGGTTCGGGAGAGATCGATCCTGAACAGAAACATAAAGAACCACGCCGCAATTCGTCAGGCCTGCCAACGCAAGCACCCAGTGAACAGATATCCACTTTCCCTCGATAACGATGCCTCATCATTACCGCACATAACCGAACAACATAACCCAAAGCGTTTATAAAACGAACCACCAAACAGGTGGTTGGATCTCTCTAGCAAGGATCGTGCAAACAATCTTCAAAAAAGACGGTGAATAACACACAAATAAATAATGCCGCGTAAATACGCGGCATTATTGGCTTTTTATCGCGCAAATCGCGCAAGAATTCCGTTAAACGGCTTGCTGCAGGATCACCGCATCGGCCTTCTTGGTGTAGGAGGCGATCTCGTTGAAGTTGAGGTAGCGGTAAGTATCTGCCGCAGTGGCATCCAGCGCCTTGGCGTACTGCAGGTACTCCGCCACGGTCGGGATCTTGCCGAGGATGGCGGCAACGGCGGCCAGCTCCGCAGAGGCCAGATAGACGTTGGCACCTTTACCCAGACGGTTCGGGAAGTTACGGGTGGAGGTGGAGACCACGGAGGCTCCTTCCGCTACCCGCGCCTGGTTACCCATGCAGAGGGAGCAGCCAGGGATCTCGATGCGGGCACCGACGCGACCAAAGATGCCGTAGTAGCCCTCTTCGGTCAGCTGATCCTTGTCCATCTTGGTGGGCGGCGCGATCCACATGCGGGTCGGCAGCTCGCCCTGATACTTCTCGAGCAGTTTGCCGGCGGCGCGGAAGTGGCCGATGTTGGTCATGCAGGAACCGATGAACACCTCGTCGATCTTGTCACCAGCCACGTCGCTCAGCAGACGGGCATCGTCCGGATCGTTCGGTGCACACAGGATTGGCTCCTTGATGGTGGCCAGATCGATCTCGATGATTTCGGCGTACTCGGCATCCTTGTCAGCTTCCATCAGGGTCGGGTTGGCCAGCCACTCTTCCATCCCCTTGATGCGACGGGTGATGGTGCGCACGTCACCGTAGCCTTCGGAGAGCATCCATTTAAGCATCACGATGTTGGACTTCAGATACTCGATAATCGGCTCTTTATCCAGCTTGATGGTGCAACCGGCAGCGGAGCGCTCGGCGCTGGCGTCCGCCAGCTCGAACGCCTGCTCTACCTTCAGGGTCGGCAGACCTTCGATCTCGAGGATGCGGCCGGAGAAGATGTTCTTCTTGCCCGCTTTCTCGACGGTCAGCAACCCCTTCTGGATGGCGGCGTAGGGGATGGCATGAACCAGATCACGCAGGGTGATGCCCGGTTGCAGCTCGCCCTTGAAGCGCACCAGCACGGACTCCGGCATGTCCAGCGGCATCACGCCGGTAGCAGCGGCGAAAGCCACCAGACCGGAGCCCGCCGGGAAGGAGATACCGATGGGGAAACGGGTGTGGGAGTCACCACCGGTACCCACGGTATCCGGCAGCAGCATGCGGTTCAGCCAGGAGTGGATGACGCCGTCACCCGGACGCAAGCTGACACCGCCGCGGTTCATGATGAAGTCCGGCAGGGTGTGGTGGGTCTGTACGTCGATGGGCTTGGGATAGGCCGCGGTGTGGCAGAAGGACTGCATGGTCAGATCGGCGGAGAAGCCGAGACAGGCCAGATCTTTGAGCTCGTCGCGGGTCATCGGGCCCGTGGTGTCCTGGGAGCCGACCGTGGTCATCTTGGGCTCGCAGTAAGTGCCCGGGCGAATGCCCTTCACGCCGCACGCCTTGCCCACCATCTTCTGAGCCAGGGTGAAGCCTTTACCGGTATCGGCCACCGGCTGCGGGCGACGGAATACGGTGGAGAACGGCAGACCCAGCGCTTCGCGGGCCTTGTCAGTCAGGCCGCGACCGATGATCAGCGGAATACGGCCACCGGCGCGCACTTCGTCGATCAGCACGTCGGTTTTCAGTTCAAACTGTGCCAGCACCTGTTCGGTGCCGTGTTTGCAGATCTTGCCGGCATAGGGGTAGATGTCGATCACATCGCCCATTTCCAGCTTGGAGACATCCACCTCGATGGGCAGTGCGCCGGCATCTTCCATGGTGTTGAAGAAGATCGGGGCAATCTTGCCACCCAGACAAACACCGCCAGCGCGCTTGTTCGGCACGAACGGAATGTCGTCGCCCATGAACCAGAGCACCGAGTTGGTGGCGGATTTACGGGAAGAACCGGTACCGACCACGTCACCCACATAAGCCAACGGGAAGCCTTTCTCTTTCAGGGCGTCGATGGTCTTGATGGGGCCGACGGCGCCATCCTTGTCCGGAGTAATGCCGGGGCGGGCATTTTTCAGCATCGCCAGGGCGTGCAGCGGAATGTCCGGGCGGGACCAGGCGTCCGGTGCCGGCGAGAGGTCGTCGGTGTTGGTTTCGCCGGTCACCTTGAACACGGTGACAGTGATCTTCTCGGCCAACTCCGGGCGGGAGAGGAACCACTCGGCATCAGCCCAGGACTGCATCACCTGTTTGGCGTGGACATTGCCCGCCTTGGCCTTCTCTTCCACGTCATGGAAGGAGTCAAACATCAGCAGGGTGTGGGAGAGCCCCTTGGCGGCAAGCGGCGCCAGAGTGGCGTGATCCAGCAGGTCGATCAGCGGCTGAATGTTGTAACCACCCTGCATGGTGCCCAGCAGCTCAACGGCTTCGGCTGCAGTCAGGATGGGAGAGTGGGCTTCGCCCTTGGCGACGGCGGTGAGGAAACCGGCTTTGACATAGGCCGCTTCATCAACACCGGGGGGAATACGGGAGGACAACAGCTCTTTCAGAAAGTCTTCTTCGCCAGCGGGCGGGTTCTTGAGAAGCGTTACCAGGGCGGCGACCTGCTCTGCATCCAGAGGTTTGGCAACCACGCCCTCGGCGGCACGTTCTGCGACGTGTTTACGGTATGTTTCAAGCACGACTAATTCCTCTTTGGTCTTTTTTTGGGGTTCGCCCACGCTCGCGGCGATCGTCCTTGCGGGACACCCCGTAGGGTGCTCCCCACTATATAAGTTTTAACGACTAATTAAAATCCAAACCCTGTTTACTTATTCACCACAAAGTCGTAACCAATTAAACAGACTGGTGTTTTTTGAAAATTAATTGAACGCCCTCAACCATAGTTAACAAATTGGCATCATTTCGGCATTATTCGAACGTACTGCCCAATTGCAGATAGAAGACGTCATTGCCCCCCTCCGCCATGCCGTAGCCGAGGAACACAGGGCCGAGGAAGCTCTCCACCCCGACATAAAGCGAACCGGCGGTGAAGGAGCTCTCCAGACTGATATCCTCCCCCTTGTTCCAGACCCCCCCCTGCTCCAGAGATCCACCCAGATAGAGCGGCATCTTGAGGGCACCGAAGTCGTTGTCCGCCACCCGATAGATGTAGCGCAGGCCACCAAACAGGCTGTAGCGACCGCTCAGCTGGTAGCGCTGGAAACCGGAGAGGCGGAACAGTCCGCCCAGATCCTGAATATGCAGCGGCACCACCTCTTCACTGCCCGAGCCACCCCCTTCGAGGATCAGGTTGAGGCTGTGCCTGTCCCATGACCAGGGCTTGATCATCGAAAGCTGATAATTCCAGCCTTCACTGCGGCCATCTGCCGACTCAAGTCCATCCACACTGACGTGGGAGTGGCCCAGTTTCATGTCCCATTTCACCCCCTGATAGGGGAAATAGAGGCTATCCAGATTGTCGTGTTCAAAACGGACATAGGGGCCCCACGCCGTGGCATCCATCTCCAGCCCCTTGAAGTTCTTCACATCAATCGTGCCCAGTTGTCCCTCCAGTCCCATCGACAACCGGCTCCAGGGCTGGCGGTTCCAGCCCACCGCCAGATCACCGCTGAAGAAGGAGTATTCGGAGTCGAGATAGCTTATCGAAACCGCCTCGGGATCCGGATTGGGGAAAAACAGGCGGCGCAGGGTCTGGTCATAGGCCAGACTCGCCTCACCATAGAAGGTCTGGGAGGGTTCGAGCGGGGTATAGAAGTCGGTCTTGATATGTTTGGCCGTGCCCAGCGACGCTTCGGTCAGCCACTCGGCCCCCCACTCGTTGACGTTGGTGAGGGTATAGGACATGCCGACGTTGTAGTTGGAGGTGTTCTCGAAGTCATCGGTGAAACCGAACTGGAAGTTGAGGTAGCCCGGCCCCCAGTTCTTCTCGCTGGCATCCACCAGCAGCACATTCTCCCCGTCACGCTCCTCCACCTCGTAGGTGATGCGATCGAACGACTCAAGGGCATAGAGGCGGCGAATGCCCGCTTCCAGACTCTCGTTGGTCTGCACCTTGTCCGGCCGCACTTTCAGCATGGCGCGCACCGTCTCGTCGGAGAGGCGCGACTTGTTGATGATCTCCACCTTGTCGATGAAGTAGGCGGGCTGACCGCTACGCTCGGCACGGCGGCTCAGCTTCTGGTTGCGATAGGCGTTGTACTGCGCCTTGGTGAGCGACAGCTTATCGAGTTGCAGCGACACCTTGTCAGCCGCCGTCTCACCGATCTTGATCCCCTCCGGCATCCGGGCAAAGTCGGCGATCCCCATATCGCCAAACTCGGGGGCGATCAGAATATCCTTCGGTCCCATCAGCGCCTTCTGTTTGTCAGTGCCCACCTGGGTCATGTAAGTAGTGAGCTGGTCGATCATGGCTAACCCTGACTTGAGGGACTCCCGGGTACGCAGCTTGGCACCGATATCCACCGCGATCACCACGTCGGCCCCCATCGCCTTGGCGACATCCACCGGCATGTTGTTGACGCTACCGCCGTCCGCCAGGATATGCCCCTCCCACTCTACAGGCTTGAGGGCGCCAGGAATGGACATGGAGGCCTGCATCGCCTTGGCCAGGCTGCCGTGATCGAGCACAAAGGGGGTGACCGTCTCCATGTCGGTCGCCATGGCGCGGTAGGGAATGGGGAGCTCGTCGAAGCTCTCCTGCACCGGCAGGTTGGAGGTGGCCCCCCGCAGCAGGCTAGCCATGGATTGGCCCTGGAAGAAACCGTCCGGCAGCTGGGTGGTGTCGCCATTCACCCCGATGTCGGTGCGCAGTTGATACTGCTCGTTCTGCTGCTTTTTACGCAACGACAGCTCGTCGCGGCCAACCTTGTCCTGATACCCCTTGTTCCAGTCGATGGCCAAGGTGGTGCGCTCCACCTCCTCGGCACTGAGCCCCATGGCATACATCCCCGCCACATAAGAGCCCATGCTGGTGCCGACTATGATGTCGACCGGAATCCGTTTCTGCTCCAGCACCTTGAGGATGCCGATATGGGCCGATCCCTTGGCGCCGCCGCCACTGAGCACCACCGCAATCTTCGGGCGCTCCCCCTGTGCCGCCACAGCCAGCAGCGGGCAGGCCGCCAGCATCACCAAAAGCAGACGGGTCCATCCCGCACCTAAGCTGCGCATCATATTTTCCATATTATTCAGAGGGTCAGTCACCAAGGATGGCCTCTACTATAAGGGGCCCGGCAGTTAGCGCAACCGTCAATCCGCATCCCGCCTGTGCTGCATGGCGAAGGGGCACGCCGCCGCCCCTGTGAGCGCAAACGTAATCCGCAAATAAAGGGCTGCAAGCCTCATGGGTAGCGCCGCGCTGCCGCTAATATGAGCGTCGTCAATCTCAACCTTTTGAGCACCTTTATGCTGGCAACCCTCACTCTTAAACAGAAAATACTGGCCACGGTCACCCTGGCCGTGGTCGTCTCCTGCCTGCTGGTAGGCTACTTCAGTCAACGCTCGGCCCAGCAACTGATCGAAAACCGGATGTTCGAGCAGGAGCTCCCCAACCTGACCCAGCGGATCAGCAAGGAGATTGAACAGGATCTCCACGGCATCGCCCAGGCCGCCCGCCAACTGGCCACCGACCGCTTCATCCTCGACTGGGTGGATCGGGGCATGCCCAAAGAGCAGGAGCCGATCCTCATCAACCAGCTCAAGGATGTGGCCAACCAGTATGGTCTGGTGACCGCCTCCTTCGCCGATCGCCAGAGTGCAGCCTACTACAACCAGGATGGCTTTCTGCGCAACCTGACCCCCACGCAAGACGCCTGGTTCTATGACTACACCAAGAGCCAGAAGGAGATGACCCTCAGCATCTTCCGCGAGAGCAACGGCGAGGTGAAGCTGTTCGTCAACTTCCAGCAGCTCAACGGGCGCGGGCTGGCCGGCTTTGCCAAATCCCTCGACACCATGGTGACCATGGTCTCCAACTTCCGGCTGGAAGAGAGCGGCATCGTCTTTATGGTCGATGGCAGCGGCAAGGTGAAGCTGCACCCCGAGGCCAACCGTATCGAACGCGATACCTTGGGCGGCATCGCCAGCGGTGATACCGGCAGCCTGCTGGCCAAACGCCCCTTTGCCGTCATCAACGCCGAGGTAAATGGCGAGCCCATGGTACTGGCCAGCAGCTATATCCCGCTGCTCGACTGGTATCTGGTGGCCCAGGTGCCAGAAGCCGAGATCTATGCCGAGCTGGATCAGACCCGCAACGAGATCCTGATGATCTCGCTGGTGATTGCGCTGGCCATGGGGCTGATGGGGATGCTGCTGGCAGGCTCGGTCAGCCGCCCGCTCAACGAACTGGCCCGCTTGTTCAAGGAGCTGGGCAGCGGCGATGGGGATCTTACCCAGCGCCTGAAAGTGGAAGGACGTGACGAGCTGAGTCAGGTCGCCACCGGCTTCAACAACTTTGTCGCCAAGATCCACGGCTCCATCGAGCAGGTGGCGGAGAACTCCCGCCAGCTCGCGGCCACCGCCAACGAGGTGGCCAACAAGGCGCAGCTGACCCAGCACAACTGTACTGCCCAGCGTGACCGTACTGTGCAGGTGGCCACCGCCATCCACGAAATGGGGGCCACGGTGAGCGAGATCGCCGGTAACGCTTCGCTGGCAGCCGAAGTAGCCAGACAGGCCAACGATCAGGCCGATGCGGGGGCAGTAGTGGTAGCGCAGGCGCGCCACGGCATCGTCGACCTCTCAGGCGAGATTGAGCAGGTGGCAGGGGTTATCGAGTCGCTGGCGAGCCAGACCGACTCCATCGGCAGTATCCTCGAAACCATCCGCAGCATCTCGGAGCAGACCAACCTGCTGGCACTGAACGCCGCCATTGAGGCCGCTCGCGCCGGTGAACAGGGTCGCGGTTTCGCCGTGGTGGCAGATGAGGTGCGTAACCTCGCCAACCGCTCCGCCGCCTCGACCGCCGAGATCCAGGGGATGATCAACCGCTTGCAGGAGCAGAGTGCCCGCGCGGTCAGCGCCATGGCTCAGGGGCGCAACCAGAGTCTGGAGGTGGTGAGCCAGGCCGATGAGGCCAACGCCGCCCTCGGCCAGATCACTGCCCACATCACCCAGATCAACGACATGAATATCCAGGTCGCCACCGCCACCGAGGAGCAGTCCAGCGTGGTCGGCGAGATCAACCGCAACGTGGAAGATATCAACCAGCTCACCATGGAGACCGCCGATATCGCCCACCAGCTGACCGAATCGAGCCGCAGCCTGCAGCAGCTCTCCGGTCAGCTGGACAAGCTGGTCGGCAACTTCCGGCTCTAACCAGCACCTTGAACGTAGTCATCAACAACAGAGAGCGCCGTGGCGCTCTCTGTTGTTTTGGTGGCGGCTAATCCGGCATAGCAGTCAGCCCTTGCCATCCCGTTTGCGCTGATACATCAGCTCATCTGCACGGGTGAGCAGCTCGGCCAGGGAGACACAGCCACGCCCGTCATAGCAGACAATCCCGGTGCTGCAGGTCAGCGCATAGCCGCAACCACTGTGCTGATTGTGCTCGGCCAACATGGCATTGAAACGCTCATAGGCCAATTGCGCCTGCGCCTCTACCACATTGGGCAACAGGACGGCGAACTCATCGCCGCCCATGCGGGCAAACACATCGGCGCCACGAAAAGCCTGCTTGAGCAGAGTGGCAAAGGCGATCAGGGCCCGATCCCCTTCTGCATGCCCCCACCTATCATTGATCCCCTTGAAGCCATTGAGATCCAGATAGAGCAGCGCCAGCGGCATCTGCAAGCGACCGGCCAGCGAGAGGCTCTTCTCCGCCAGCATCACGAACCCGCGCCGATTGGAGATCAGGGTCAACTCATCAATGGTGGCCAGCTGCACCGCTTCGAGCTCCCGCACCACCATCGCCGCCAGATCCTTGAGCAGTCCCACATCCTCCTCACTCAATTCCCGTGGCACCGTATCTATGATGCAGAGCGTCCCCAGTTTGCAGCCGTTGGCGATCCGCAGTGGCTGTCCGGCATAGAAGCGGATGCCGGGCCCACCCACCACCAGCGGATTGTCGGCAAAGCGGGGATCCTGCGAAGCATCCGGCACGATGAAGGTCTCATTACCCATGATGGCGTGGCCACAGAACGAAATGTCACGCGCGGTCTCACTAACCTCCAGCCCGATACAGGATTTGAACCACTGGCGATCTTCATCCACCAGACTCACCAGCGCGATGGGGACATTGAACACCCGTCGGGCCATGCGGGTCAGCCGGTCAAACCGCTCCTCGGCCTCGGAATCCAGCAAAGAGAGCCGCCGCAGGGTCTCCAACCGCAATGCCTCATCGGGTGGAATAGGTGCTTCTAGCATCGTGCCTCTCTCGTCAGTGCCAAAACCTATCTTTAGCATATTGGGCTTTGCTGACGTCGGGGCAGCAAGGAGAAAACAAAAAGCCGCTCATTCGAGCGGCTTTTTAGACAAGCGGGGAAGAAAATTACTTTTTCTTCTTGGCCTTGGCGTTCGGCAGGTCGGTGATGGAGCCTTCGAACACTTCGGCAGCCAGACCCACGGACTCGTGCAGAGTCGGGTGAGCGTGGATGGTCAGCGCGATATCTTCGGCGTCCGCACCCATTTCGATGGCCAGACCGATTTCACCCAACAGTTCACCACCGTTGGTACCCACGATGGCACCACCGATGACGCGGCCGCTCTCCTTGTCGAAGATCAGCTTGGTCATACCGTCGGAGCAGTCGGACGCAATGGCGCGGCCGGAAGCAGCCCACGGGAAGGTGGCGACTTCGAAGTTCAGGCCCTGTTGCTTGGCTTCCTTCTCGGTCAGACCAACCCATGCCATCTCTGGCTCGGTGTAGGCGATGGACGGGATCACTTTCGGGTCGAAGTAGTGCTTCTTGCCGGCGATCACTTCGGCGGCAACGTGACCTTCGTGAACACCTTTGTGTGCCAGCATCGGCTGGCCAACGATGTCACCGATGGCGTGGATGTGAGCCACGTTGGTACGCAGCTGCTTGTCCACCTCGATGAAACCACGCTCGGTCACAGCAACGCCTGCCTTCTCGGCATCCAGCATCTTGCCGTTCGGCACACGGCCTACGGCAACCAGCACGTTGTCGTAACGAACCGGCTCGGCCGGGGCGTGCTTGCCTTCGTAGGAGACGTACAGGCCGTCTTCGCGCGCTTCAACTGCGGTGACCTTGGTCTCCAGCATGATGTTGAATTTCTTGGCGACGCGCTTGGTGTAGATCTTGACGATGTCTTTGTCGGCAGCCGGAACCAGCTGGTCGGCAAATTCCACCACGTCGATCTCGGAACCCAGAGAGGAGTAAACGGTACCCATCTCCAGACCGATGATGCCGCCACCGATAACCAGCAGTTTGCCGGGAACGGTTTTCAGCTCCAGCGCATCGGTAGAGTCCCATACGCGCGGGTCATCGTGGGGGATGAACGGCAGTTTCACCGGACGGGAACCGGCCGCGATGATGGCGTTGTCGAAGGTCACGGTAGTCTTGCCGTCTGCACCTTCCACTTCAAGGGTGTTCGGGCCGGTAAATTTACCCAAGCCGTTAACAACCTGAACTTTACGCATCTTGGCCATGCCAGCCAGACCGCCGGTCAGCTGATTGATAACCTTCTCTTTCCACAGACGGATCTTGTCGATGTCGGTCTGCGGTGCGCCGAAGACGATGCCGTGCTCGGCCAGCGCCTTGGCTTCTTCAATCACTTTGGCAACGTGCAGCAGCGCCTTGGAGGGGATGCAGCCCACGTTCAGGCAGACGCCACCCAGGGTGGAGTAACGCTCGACGATAATAGTATCCAGACCCAGATCGGCTGCACGGAAAGCAGCGGAATAACCGGCAGGGCCAGCACCCAGTACTACGACCTGGGTTTTGATTTCTTTACTCATCATGACCTCTTTGTCGTTCTTATATCCCCGGACAGCGCAGTCTTATACCGAAACGGGTGGCTGCAGCCGTGAAAAAAACGGGGCAAGTTTACGATCATGTTAATGAAATGAGAAGTAAAAAGGGCAGGCTCTGGGCCCGCCCTCTCACTTACAGGACCAGTCGACGAATGTCGGACAGCACGCCGTTCATGGTGGTGATGAAGCGAGCCCCATCGGCACCATCGATCACGCGGTGGTCGTAGCTCAGAGCCAGCGGCAGCATCAGGCGCGGCGCGAACTCTTTACCGTTCCACTTCGGCTTCATCTCGGACTTGGAAACACCGAGGATCGCCACTTCCGGCGCGTTGACGATCGGGGTAAAGCTGGTACCGCCGATGCCACCCAGGCTGGAGATGGTGAAGCAACCGCCCTGCATGTCGGCAGCGGTCAGCTTGCCGGCACGGGCCTTCTTGGAGATCTCGGCCAGATCGCGAGACAGCTCCATGATGCCCTTCTTGTTAACATCGCGCACCACGGGCACAACCAGACCGTTGGGGGTATCCACCGCCACACCGATGTGGATGTACTTCTTCATGATCAGCTTGCTGCCATCTTCGGACAGAGAGCTGCAGAAGCGCGGGTGAGCTTCCAGCGCCTTGGCGGCGGCTTTCAGGATGAACACCAGCGGGGTGATCTTCACGTCGGCCTTCTGCTTCTCGAGCATCGCGTTCTGCTCTTTGCGGAACGCTTCCAGCTCGGTGGTATCGGCTTCGTCGAACTGGGTGACATGAGGGATCATGACCCAGTTGCGGTGCAGGTTCGGACCGGAGATCTTCTGGATGCGGGTCAGCTCGACCTCTTCCACATCACCGAACTTGCTGAAGTCTACTTTCGGCCACGGCAGTACGCCCAGACCGTTGCCACCGGCTACGCCGGCAGGGGCAGGAGCGGACTCGGCACGCTTGATGGCATCCTTCACGTAGGCTTGTACGTCTTCTTTGACGATGCGGCCCTTGCGACCGGAGGCTTTCACCTTGGCCAGGTTGACGCCAAACTCGCGCGCCAGACGGCGTACTGCCGGAGAGGCGTGTACATAGGCATCGTTGGCAACGAAATCGGTAGCAGCGGCAGCAGCCTGGGCAACCGGCGCGGCGGCAGGAGCAGCGGCAACAGGGGCTGCAGCGACCGGAGCGGCAGCTTGAGCAACCGGCGCGGCGGCAGGAGCAGCGCCAGCCACTTCGAAGACCATGATCAGGGAACCGGTGGAGACCTTGTCACCCGCCTTCACCTTGATCTCTTTGACCACACCGGCGAACGGCGCAGGCACTTCCATGGAAGCCTTGTCACCTTCCACAGCGATCAGGGACTGGTCGGCTTCAACCTTGTCACCCACCGCAACCATGATCTCGGTGACTTCCACTTCATCGCCACCGATATCCGGTACGTTGACCTCTTTGGCAGCGGCGGCAACCGGGGCAGCAGCCACGGGCGCGGCAGCTTGAGCCGGAGCAGCAACGGCAGCAGGCGCAGCGCCAGCCACTTCAAAGACCATCACCAGAGAACCGGTAGAGACCTTGGCGCCAGCGGCAACCTTGATCTCGACCACGCGACCTGCGAACGGAGCCGGTACTTCCATGGAGGCCTTGTCACCTTCCACGGCAATGATGGACTGGTCAGCTTCAACCATGTCGCCCACGGCAACCATGATTTCAGTCACGTCCACTTCGTCGTCACCGATGTCCGGCACGTGCACATCTTTGCGCACGGCAGCGGCAGGTGCGGCGGCCGGAGCAGCAGCAACCGGTGCAGCCACTTCAGCAGGGGCGGCAGCGCCTTCGGCTTCGAAGATCATGATCTGGGAACCGGTGGCAACCTTGTCGCCCACCTTGATCAGGATCTCTTTGACGATACCGGCGGACGGGGCCGGTACTTCCATGGAGGCCTTGTCGCCTTCTACCGCGATGATGGACTGGTCCAGCTCGACCTTGTCACCCACGGCCACCATGATCTCGGTGACTTCAACTTCATCGGCGCCGATATCCGGCACCATAATCTGTTTGGACATTGTGCTTTATCCTCTTGCGTCGATCCGCGTGACTGGCTGATGCCACCACGCACATCTCGCGTTAACCGTTTTAAATCCTGGCAGGGTCGCGCCGCATGACGGCGAGACCCTTGATCCACTTACGCGTACAGCGGGTTGACCTTGTCGGCATCGATGCCGTACTTGGCGATGGCGTCGGCCACAACCTGCTTGTCTACCTCGCCGCGCTTGGCCAGTTCGGTCAGAGCAGCAACCACCACGTAGAACTCGTTCACTTCGAAGTGACGACGCAGGTTGGCACGGCTGTCGGAACGGCCGTAACCGTCGGTACCCAGCACGCGGTAGTTCTCGGTCGGAACAAAGGCGCGAACCTGATCGGCGAAGGACTTCATGTAGTCGGTCGCAGCGATGGTGGCTTCGGAACCCAGTACCTGAGCGATGTACGGTACGCGAGCTTCGGCTGTCGGGTGCAGCATGTTCCAGCGATCCGCGTCCTGACCGTCACGGGCCAGCTCGTTGAAGGAGGTGACGCTGAACACATCGGAACCGATGCCGTACTCGCTGGCCAGGATCTGGGCAGCCTTGCGCACGTGACCCAGGATGGAACCACAACCCAGCAGCTGAACTTTCGCCTTGGCACCGGCTACGGATTCCAGCTTGTAGATACCCTTGCGGATGCCTTCCTCGGCGCCTGCCGGCATGGCCGGCATGGCATAGTTCTCGTTCAGGGTGGTGATGTAGTAGAACACGTTCTCCGGGTTCTCACCGTACATGCGGCGCAGGCCGTCCTGTACGATCACCGCCACTTCATAGGCGTAGGACGGGTCGTAGGAGATGCAGTTCGGGATGGTGTTCGCCAGGATGTGGCTGTGACCATCTTCGTGCTGCAGACCTTCGCCGTTCAGGGTAGTACGACCGGAGGTCGCACCCAGCAGGAAGCCACGGGCTTGCTGGTCACCGGCTGCCCACGCCATGTCGCCGATCCGCTGGAAGCCGAACATGGAGTAGTAGATGTAGAACGGGATCATCGGGCAATCGTTGGTGCTGTAAGAGGTCGCAGCAGCCAGCCAGGAGGACATGGCGCCCAGCTCGTTGATACCGTCTTGCAGAACCTGACCCTGCTTGTCTTCCTTGTAGTAGGAGACGATGTCGCGGTCTTGCGGGGTGTACTGCTGACCGTGCGGGCTGTAGATACCGATCTGGCGGAACAGGCCTTCCATACCGAAGGTACGGGCTTCGTCAGCCAGGATCGGAACGATGCGCTTGCCGATGGACTTGTCTTTCAGCATCACGTTCAGGGAACGCACGAACGCCATGGTGGTGGAGATTTCGCGCGCCTGTTCACCCAGCAGCGGAGCGAAGGCATCCAGTGCCGGGATTTCCAGCTTGGTGGTGCTTTCACGCAGACGGGTCGGCACATAGCCTTTCAGGGCGGTGCGACGGTCGTGCAGGTATTTGTGCTCGGCAGAACCGGCTTCGATCTTCAGGTACGGCAGATCGGCCAGCTGCTCGTCGGCTACTGGCAGGTTGAAGCGGTCACGCAGGTGACGCACGGAGTCCAGCTCCATCTTCTTGACCTGGTGAGCGATGTTCTTGCCTTCAGCCGCTTCACCCATGCCGTAACCCTTGATGGTCTTGGCCAGAATAACGGTCGGCTTGCCCTTGGTCTGGGTTGCCTTGTTGAATGCAGCGAACAGTTTGCGAGGATCGTGACCACCGCGGTTCAGAGCAAAGATCTCCTCGTCGGTCATGTCTTTGACCAGCGCGGCAGTTTCCGGATAACGGTTGAAGAAGTGCTCGCGGATGTAGCCACCGTCGCGGGACTTCATGGTCTGGTAGTCACCGTCCACGGTCTCGTTCATCAGCTGGATCAGCTTGCCGGAAGTGTCTTTCTTCAGCAGCTCATCCCACTTGCGACCCCAGATCACCTTGGTCACGTCCCAACCGGCGCCAGCGAACAGGCCTTCCAGCTCGTTGATGACCTTGCCGTTACCGACAACCGGACCATCCAGACGCTGCAGGTTGCAGTTAACCACAAATACCAGGTTGTCGAGCTTTTCACGCACGGCAACAGTCAGGGCACCCTTGGCTTCCGGCTCGTCCATCTCGCCGTCCCCCAGGAAGGCGTAAACGGTCTGCTCGGAGCAATCCTTGATGCCACGGTCGGTCAGGTACTTCAGGAAGCGAGCCTGATAGATGGCGGCGATGGGGCCCAGACCCATGGATACGGTCGGGAACTGCCAGAAGTCCGGCATCAGTTTCGGGTGCGGATAGGAAGGGATACCCTTGCCGTCCACTTCCTGACGGAAGTTGTCCAGCTGCTCTTCGGTCAGACGACCTTCAGCAAAGGCGCGAGCATAGATGCCCGGGGAGATATGACCCTGGAAGTAAACCAGATCGCCACCATCCTTCTCGTTGCGAGCACGGAAGAAGTGGTTGAAGCAGACATCATAGATGGTCGCAGAAGAAGCGAAGGAAGACATGTGACCACCCAGGTCCAGGTCTTTCTTGGACGCGCGCAGCACGATCATCATGGCGTTCCAGCGGATGATGGCGCGAATGCGGCGTTCCATCTCCAGGTCACCCGGGTAGTCCGGCTCGTCGCTGGACGGGATGGTGTTGATGTAATCGCGATTTGCCTTGGCAGCCACGTCCACACCGCTTACGCGGGCTTTCTCGGCCAACTGTTCAAGGATGAACTGAGCGCGTTGCGGACCCTCTTCACGCAGCAGGGATTCCAGAGAGGCAAGCCACTCCAGCGTTTCTATCGGGTCCACATCGTTCTTCAGGATATCAGACATGGCTGGTTCCTATGTTGTTGTGATTGCACGGCATTGCACGGCGAAGGGCGCAAGCATTCGACAATAAAGCCTTGTGGGATTAGTTTTCCTGCTGACGGATCCGACGCATGGATCGCTGGATCCGGCTGTCTTCCCTCTGCATATCCAACAAGGTGTCCTCGATAAAGGCCAGATGCTCATGACAAGCTGTTCTGGCCCGCTCCGGAGCCCCCGAAAGAATAGCCTCGATCAGATTCGCGCGATGGCGACGTATCTTGGCTACCACTCCCGGGCGGCGATTCAAAATCTCGTTATTCTGCAGAATGTTCTGTTCGAGCATCGGGCTCATGGCCCGCAGCAGGTGCAGCAGCACCACGTTGTGGGACGCCTCGGCCACCGCCAGATAGAACTGGGTGACGGCTGCCGACTCGGCCACCAGCGAACCGAGTTGGCCCGCCTCTTCGATGGTGGTTTGCACCTGACGAATACGCTCGAAATCAGACCCGGTTCCCCGCAAGGCCGCGTAGTAGGCACAGATGCCTTCCAGCGCGTGGCGAAACTCCAGCAGGTCATACTGGGCTTCCGGGTGGGTACTGAGCAGTTCGAACAGAGGATCGGCGATCCCCTTGCTCAGGGCATTCTGCACATAAGTGCCGCCGCCCTGACGGCGATAAAGCAATCCGCGCGCTTCCAGTCGCTGGATGGCTTCGCGCAGGGAGGGGCGCGATACCTGAAACTGGATAGCGAGTTCCCGCTCGGGAGGCAATTTCTGCCCCGGTTGCAGGCTGCCTTCCAGAATCATCTGTTCCAGCTCGGCGACAATGGAGTCGGCCAACTTGGGTTGCGTAATCTTGCGATAGGGCATGAGGCTACTTTGTTAAATTGGTATTACCAATTTTATGGATGGGGCGAAAATTAGCAGAGGCCTTTTGAAAAGTCCACTCAAAAGATGATCTGAGTCAAGAATCAGCCCCACCACTTAAGAGGTAAAGCAGGGGAAACATGATTTAGCTCATAGAAAATGGTCTGACCAATATTCTTGACCTCGCTCACAAATAACATTTGCGCAACCAGAGACAAAAATGGCCTGCCAGATAGGCAAGCCATTGATTTTAAAATCCAAACTAAATTTGAATATTTACTTTAGCTGTTTAGTAACTGACGGTAGTAATCCCACTGGAAACTGGCTCCGGGATCCGTCTTGCGCCCTGGCGCGATGTCGCAATGGCCGACAATTTTTTCGTGGGTGATGGCCGGATAGCGCTCCGAGATGGCTCGGGTGAGCCCCGCCAGCGCCCAGTATTGAGCCTCGGTATAGGGGGTTTCGTCAGTCCCTTCCAGCTCGATACCAATGGAGAAGTCATTGCATGACTCCCTCCCCTGCCAGCTCGAGACACCTGCATGCCAGGCGCGCGCGCCAAACGGTACATACTGCACCAACTCGCCATCACGGCGGATCAGGCAGTGTGCCGAAACCCGCAGCTGATGGATACCGGCAAAATAGGGGTGAGCCTCGGGGTCGAGTCGTCCCATAAAGAGATCGTCGATAAAGGGACCGCCAAACTCCCCAGGCGGCAGGCTGATGCCATGCACCACCAGCAGGGAGATATCATCCGGCGCGGCCCGTTCGTTGTGATGGGGAGAAGACACCCGGCGCGCCTGCTGGCACCAGCCAGCGGCATCGATAGAGAAACAAGGTTGCGAAGCGAGTTGAGTCATCGGCTACTCGAGTTGGCTGATAAATGGCGAGAAAACGAAGATACCTGATAGGCAACCCGACACCAACTCACTGAATCAAAGGGAAATGGTATGTTAGGCTGAGTCATCTTCCGCTCGATATGGATGGGGTATGCAGCACACGGCACGCTGGATGTGGTTACTGGCCTGGCTCTCTTTGATGGGCCTGCTGACCCTCTATTTTCACTCCCGCAACCAACCAAGCGTCACCGCCAGCGGCGAGCTGTTGCTGCGGGCCGACCAGAGCGGCCACTATCGTCTGGAGGGTGCCATCAACGGCCAGCCGGTGCAACTGCTGCTCGATACCGGCGCCACCCGGATCACCATCCCGCAGCAGGTTGCCGAGCGGCTCGGCCTGACCGCTCACGGCAGCAGCCAGGTCAATACCGCTGCGGGGCAGATCCGGGTCGGCAACGGCACCATCGAAACGCTGGCGATGGGGCCATTGACCTTGTACGATCTGGCCATCTTTATCAATCCGGCGGCAGACGGTGACGAAGTGCTGGTTGGCATGAACGCCCTCGGTCGGCTGGAGCTGGTTCAAAAGGAGCGGCAACTGCTGCTCAGACCCTTGCAGGAATAAGGCATGTTTCAACAGGATGTCAGCCGCGCCGTGCGCGCCGCACTACTCGAAGATCTGGGCGATGCCCTCACCACGCTGGACCAACCGGACGCCAGCGCCGATATCACCGCCCAGCTGATCCCGGCGGATCGGATGGCCACTGCCCGGGTCATTACCCGCGAAGCCGGTGTATTCTGCGGCCAGCCCTGGGTGGACGAAGTGTTTGTACAACTCGGCGGCGACGTGAAGGTGGAGTGGAAGGTGCAGGATGGGGAAGTGCTCTCCCCCAATCAGGAGCTGTTCCGCCTCCACGGCCCTGCCCGCCTGCTGCTGACCGGCGAGCGCAATGCGCTGAACTTTGTCCAGACCCTTTCCGGCGTCGCCACCCTCACCGCTCGCTATGTGGCAGAGCTGGAAGGCACTGACTGCCGCCTGCTCGACACCCGCAAAACCATCCCTGGGCTGCGCACCGCCCAGAAGTACGCAGTCACCTGTGGCGGCGGCAAGAATCACCGCATCGGCCTCTACGACGCTTACCTCATCAAGGAGAACCATATCCTCGCCTGTGGCGGCATTGCCGAGGCGATTAATGAGGCTCGTCATCTCAATCCGGGCAAACCGGTAGAGGTGGAAGTGGAATCACTGGCAGAGCTGGAACAGGCGCTGGCGGCACACGCCGATATCGTGATGCTCGACAACTTCGACGTGACCATGATGCGCGAAGCGGTCGCCATCAATCAGGGCCGCGCCAAGCTCGAAGTCTCCGGTAATGTGACGCTGGACACCTTGGCCGAGTTTGCCGCCACCGGTGTCGATTTTATCTCTGTCGGGGCGCTGACCAAGCATGTACGGGCGCTCGATCTCTCCATGCGCTTTATCCAGCAGTGAGATTCACCCCGCAGGCCTGAGCAAATACTCGAGCTAACCGGATAAACAACTTGCAAAAGGCGCCATGGGCGCCTTTTCTTTATGCAGGATCCCTCAGCAAAGGAGTGTAATGACGGACCCGCTTTCACCCGTAACAAAGAGTCATAAGAAACCACTTATTTTATGACTCGCATCAAGTTTTTGGTAAATGACATGAAAGTGGTTAACAAAGGCAGCAATCTCTGTTGCCACCCCTGACAGCTCGGATAAGATACTGACGTGCGGATGATTTTCCACCGACACTTCCCAGGAACCAAGGATAAAAGGATATTTCAAATGAAGAAACAATCGGGTTTTACCCTTATTGAACTGATGATCGTGGTCGCGATCGTGGCCATTCTGGCGGCAGTCGCGCTGCCGGCTTATCAGAACTATGTCAATAAGGCCAAAGGCGCAGAGTTGAGTGCGGCAATGGGGTCAGTAAAAACAGCGATGGAAGTTTGTGCTGCTTCAAGTAACTTCACTGGTTGCACAATGCCCACATACACCGCGACCCAATATGTTGGTTCTGTATCCGCAACAACATTTACGGCATCTAGTGCGGTAATTACCGCTACAGGTGCAGGTGATCTAAGTGGTAATAGTTGCACCCTTTCTTCAACCAGCATTACGAATGGGCAAATTGTCTGGGGGAAAGTATCTGGTGCCGTTTGCCAATAATCGATGACATCTAGCCCCAATAGCGGCCTGGCGTTAAGCCTGGCCGCCTCTTCACTGATCAGTGAAGAGGACTCCCAGCGCTATCTGAGCCAGGCCAAGGCCCAGCGCAAACCCTTTGTGACATTTCTGATAGAGAACGAGATCCTCGACAGCAAGGCGCTCGCCGATTTTTGCGAGCTGGAGTATGGGGTACCTCTGCTGGATCTTGCCGCCTTCGATTTGGCCGAGATCCCGCAGAAGTACCTCAATCAGAAGCTGATTGAGAAACACCATGTGCTGCCCATCTACACCCAGGGCCACACCCTCTATATCGCCATGTCGGATCCGACCAATGTCTCGGCTTTGGAGGACTTTGGCTTCAGCTTCGGCCTTCATACCGAAGCGCTGCTGGTGGAGGAGAACAAGCTCACCGCCGCCATCGGCAAGCTGCTGGAGAGCGAAAACGACGCCCTCGGCATGGAGGATATCGACGAGTCCGAGATTTCGGATCTCGAGGTCTCCGACGAGAACAGCAGGCTGGACGAGAGCGTCAATACCACCGATGACGATGCTCCCATCGTCAAGTACATCAACAAGATCCTGATGGACGCCATCAAGCGCGGTGCCTCCGACCTGCACTTCGAGCCCTATGAGTTCAAGTATCGGGTGCGCTTTCGTATCGATGGCATTCTGCACGAGATCGCCACACCGCCGGTCAACCTCTCCAACCGCTTCTCCGCTCGCCTCAAGGTGATGGCGCGGCTCGATATCGCCGAGCGGCGGCTGCCACAGGATGGCCGCATCAAACTGAAGCTGTCACGCAACAAATCGATGGATATGCGGGTCAACACCCTGCCCACCATGTGGGGGGAGAAGATCGTTATCCGTCTGCTCGACTCCTCGGCGGCACGCCTCAATATCGAGCAACTCGGCTTTGATGACCGGCAGAAGGCGCAGTACCTGCGCGCCCTCTCCAAACCGCAGGGGATGATACTGGTCACCGGCCCCACCGGCTCGGGCAAAACGGTCTCGCTCTATACCGGCCTCAATATTCTCAACACCACCGAGGTAAATATCTCCACCGCCGAAGATCCGGTGGAGATCAACCTGCCCGGCGTCAACCAGGTGCAGGTCAACCCCAAGGCGGGGCTCACCTTCGCCAGCGCACTGCGCTCCTTCTTGCGGCAAGATCCGGATGTGGTGATGGTGGGTGAAATTCGCGATCTCGAAACCGCCGAGATCGCCATCAAGGCGGCCCAGACCGGCCACCTGGTGCTCTCCACCCTGCATACCAACTCCGCCGCCGAGACCCTGACCCGGATGATGAACATGGGGGTTCCGGCCTTCAACATCGCCTCCTCGGTCACCCTGATCATGGCCCAGCGGTTGGCCCGTAAACTGTGCGACCACTGCAAAGCGCCGGAAGTGGTACCGGAAGCCGAGCTGCTGGAGCTGGGCTTTACGCCGCAGCAGCTGGCAGCTGGACTGCGACTGTTCAAACCGGTCGGCTGCAAGGAGTGTTCCGGCGGCTACAAGGGGCGGGTCGGCATCTACGAAATCATGCTGATGTCAGAGAACATCGCCAAATTGATCATGCAAGGGGCAAACTCCCTGCAAATCGCCGCTATCGCCCAGAAGGAGGGGATGCGCACCCTGCGCACCTCGGGACTGGAGAAGGCCCGGCTCGGGGTCACCAGTCTGGCCGAGGTCAACCGGGTCACCACCAACTGATCCGTGTAGCGGAACGACCCGCCGGTTTGGTTGGCAGAACGCATCATTCGCCCACAAACTCGGTATGGATGGTAACCCGAGCGACAGAATAATCAGGCATTAAAGTGACCGGGCTGGCGCCAAGAAGGTACCACACACCCTATCAGTACCCCGCAGGCATCAAGCCAGTCGGGCACCTTGACCAGGTTGGTGACGTGCAGAGCAAGGCTCTGACAACCAACCCCATTGCAGGATGCAAAGATGGCAACCCTAACGAAAAAGAACAATGCCCCCAAGAAAGTCTTCGCCTTCCGCTGGCACGGGGTAAACCGCAAGGGGCAGAAGGTCTCCGGCGAGCTGCAGGCCGACAGCATCAACACCGTCAAGGCCGAACTGCGTAAACAGGGGGTCAACGTCACCAAGGTGGCCAAGAAATCCCAAGGGCTCTTCTCCAAGGGCGGCGCCAAGATTAAACCGATGGATATCGCCATCGTCTCCCGTCAGATCACCACCATGCTCTCCGCCGGTGTACCGCTGGTGCAGAGCCTGCAGATCATCGCCCGCAGCCACGAGAAAGCCTCGATGCGCGAGCTGATGGGGCAGATTGCCGCCGATGTGGAGACCGGTACCCCCATGTCGGAGGCGCTGCGCCGCCATCCCCTCTACTTTGACGATCTCTACTGCGATCTGGTGGAAGCCGGTGAGCAATCCGGAGCGCTGGAGACCATCTACGACCGTATCGCCACTTACCGGGAAAAGTCGGAAGCGCTCAAGTCGAAGATCAAGAAGGCGATGTTCTATCCCACCATGGTCATTCTGGTCGCCATCGTGGTCACCTCCATCCTGCTGCTGTTTGTCATTCCGCAGTTCGAGGATATCTTCAAGAGCTTCGGCGCCGAGCTGCCGGTGTTCACCCAGTTTGTTATCGGCATCTCGCGCTTTATGCAGAACTGGTGGTATGTCTTCTTTGGTGGCACGGCCCTTGGCATCTTCCTTTACGTGCGGGCCTGGCGGGCCTCCCAGAAGGTGAAAGACAATACCGACAAGTTCGTCCTCACCATTCCGGTGGTCGGGATGATCCTGCACAAGGCGGCGATGGCTCGCTTTGCCCGCACCCTGTCGACCACCTTCTCCGCCGGTATTCCGCTGGTAGATGCGCTGATTTCGGCGGCTGGCGCCTCCGGCAACTATGTCTATCGCACCGCGGTAATGGCCATCCGCAACGAGGTGGTGGCGGGCATGCAGATCAACGTGGCGATGCGCACCGTCGATCTCTTCCCCGACATGGTGATCCAGATGGTGATGATCGGTGAGGAGTCCGGTGCCATCGATGATATGCTCTCCAAGGTCGCCACCATCTTCGAACAGGAGGTGGATGATCTGGTCGATGGCCTCACCAGCCTGCTGGAACCCCTCATCATGGTGGTGCTCGGGGTGCTGGTCGGCGGTATGGTTATTGCCATGTACCTGCCCATCTTCAAGCTTGGCGACGTGGTAGGCTGATTCATCAGGGCATGGCACCACAACCATGCCCTCCCCCTCATTCAATAACTGACGGTTGGTTATGACACTTCTTCTCGAGCTGGCTCACGGCTTGCCATGGCTCTACTTCTCGCTGGTTTTTCTCTTCTCCCTGATGATCGGCAGCTTCCTTAACGTGGTCATCCACCGCTTGCCCATCATGCTGGAACGGGAGTGGCAGGCCGAATATCGCAGCTACTTCACCCCTGATGAGGAGGCCACTGCGCCAGAGTGCTACAACCTGATGGTGCCGCGCTCCGCATGCCCTCACTGTGGCCACGCCATCACTGCGCTGGAGAACATCCCGCTGTTGAGCTGGATCTGGCTCAAAGGGCGTTGCCGCGACTGTCAGGCCCCCATCTCGGCCCGCTATCCGCTGGTAGAGCTGCTGACCGCCCTGCTCTCGGTGGCCGTTGCCATGGTCATAACGCCAGGCTGGAGCACACTGGCCGCCCTGCTGCTGACCTGGGTGCTGGTCGCCCTCACCTTTATCGATCTCGACAAAATGTTGCTGCCCGACCAGCTCACCCTGCCACTGCTGTGGGGCGGGCTGCTGTTCAATCTGGCTGGTGGCTTCGTGCCGCTGGCGGATGCCGTGATCGGTGCCATGGCGGGCTATCTGGTGCTCTGGAGCCTCTACTGGGCCTTCAAGCTGCTCACTGACAAGGAGGGGATGGGCTATGGCGACTTCAAGCTGCTGGCTGCGCTGGGCGCCTGGCTCGGTTGGCAGGCGCTGCCCATAATTCTGCTGCTCTCATCCCTGATCGGCGCAGTGATCGGCATCAGTCTGATCGCCTTGCACAAACACCATCAGGGCAAGCCCATCCCCTTCGGCCCCTACCTCGCCATCGCGGGCTGGATCGCCCTGCTATGGGGCGATACCATCACCCGCTGGTATCTCTCTACCCTGCTTTGAGCAAGAGGCCCCCATGTATGTAGTTGCTATCACAGGTGGTATCGGCAGCGGCAAGACCACTATCGCCAATCAGTTTGCCGCGCTGGGTATCGAGGTGGTGGATGCCGATGTGATCGCCCGCGAAGTGGTCGAGCCGGGTACCCCGGCCCTTGCCGCCATCGCCGACCATTTTGGCCCGAATGTGATTGATCCGAGCGGTCAACTCGACCGTCGTGCCCTGCGCGAGCGGGTCTTCAGCGATCCACAGGCCAAGGAGTGGCTCAATGCCCTGCTCCACCCGCTGATTCGCAGCGAAATGCTGCGCCAATGTGCCGCGGCCAGTTCTCCTTACTGCCTGCTGGTGGTGCCACTGCTGGTGGAGAACAAACTCACCGGCCTCGCCAACCGGGTGCTGGTGATCGATGTGGATGAAGCCACCCAGGTTGAGCGCACCTGCCGCCGGGATGGGGTATCGGCCGAGCAGGCCCGAGCCATCATCGCCGCTCAGGCGAGCCGGTCGGAACGTCTCGCTGCGGCGGATGATGTCATCGAAAACCACAATGGTAGCGAAATGGCGATTAAAACGCGGATTTTGGCGCTGCACGAGACATATCTGGCAATTGCCTCTCAACAAGCCCGCCAAGTGTGAGTACACTAGGCCGGTTTATGGCTGGCCAGGATTAGGCATGATTTACGATTTCCCCCTCAATGAAAAAAGCCGGACCTATCTTCGTCTGGAGTCCCTGTTTTCCCAGATCCGCGACAATCTGGAGAGTGAACAATCCTGGGCACATATCGCCTTCTTCAAGGGGCTGTTCGATCTGCAGGAGTTGCTGGAGCGTGGTGACCTGCGCGCCGACCTCATCAAGGATCTGGAGCGTCTCGGCCAGCGTCTGAGCCACTGGGCCAGCCTGCCCGACGTCGATCTGGAGCAGATCAAACTGATGCAGCAAGAGAGCAGCCAGCTCTCCCGCAACCTGCTCAATTCTCCACGCCCGGGTGCCCGCCTGAAAGAGGATCGTCTGCTCGGCTCCATCCGCCAGCGCTTCTCCATTCCAGGTGGCCTTTGTGCCTTCGACGTACCGCAGCTGCACCACTGGCTCGGCACCCCGGCCATCAACCGTCACCAGCAGATGCAGGGCTGGCTGAGCGATATCAACCTGCTGATGAATGCCATCACTCTGCTGCTGCGCCTGTGGCGCGAATCAGGCAGCTTCAGTGAGCAGGTTGCCAGCAACGGTTTCTTCCAGGACACCGCCGAGAGCGCCGAGCTAATCCGCATCAAGCTGCCGGGCAATCTGTTATGCTACCCGACTCTGAGCGGCCACAAGAACCGCTTCGCCCTGCGCTTTCTGCCAACCGGCGAACAGCCGATTGGCGATGTGCCATTCCAACTCGCCTGTTGTTAAGGAATGCTTATGGTCACCAAGGTAAAGTGTCCGACCTGTCAGAGCGAAGTGGAATGGGGCCCGCAGAGTCCATTCCGCCCCTTCTGCAGCAAGCGCTGCCAGCTGATCGATCTCGGCGAATGGGCCGATGAAGAGAAGCGGATCCCGGGGGAGATCAACCCGGATCTGCTGCCGGAGCCGGAAGAGGGCGATCAGTGGCTATAAGCCCCTGGTCACGCACCTCTGCAATATCAAAAAAGGGCCTATTGGCCCTTTTTTCATGCTTGTTGATTGCTACCAGCTCACGCCAGCAGGCCTTGAAGCCGCGCGACAATCGGACCGTTGGCATCGGGGAAGTGGTAGTTATGCAGCTCTGCCACCGGCACCCACAGACACTCCTGCCCCTCTTTGCCGAACGGCTCACCGCTGAAACGGGTCACCTTCCAGATATCCAGCAATACCTGCTTCTCGGGGTAGTCGTGCTGCAGCTCCATAAAGGGGGCACAATCCAATACCCGGATGCCGATCTCTTCCCACAGCTCCCGATCCAGTGCGGTGAGCAGATCCTCGCCCGACTCGACCTTGCCACCGGGAAACTCCCAGCGATCCCCTTGATGGCGATCGGAGGAGCGTCTGGCGATGAAGATATCGCCCCGTTCATTCTCGATGACGCCAACCGCCACCCAGATCCGTTTTTTCTGTTCCATCAATTACCTCTGTTCGCTTGTTGCCACCAATAACAAGGCGGGCACTTGGCCCGCCTGTTATGGCATAGCGTCGATCAGGTCAACTGACCGTGGCAGTGCTTGTACTTCTTGCCGGAACCGCACGGGCAGGGATCGTTGCGACCGACCTTCTGCTCGTCACGTACGAAGGTGATGTGCCCCTCTTCGCCTGCGGCCTGTTCATCGGCCAGCTGGCTCTCAGCGGCGGCGTGGGTATAGGTGCGGGGAGCGGCTTCCGCCTGCTGGCGCTGCTGCTCTTCCATCGCCTCTACATCGCGCTCCTGCACCTGAACACGGCTCAGGATGCTGACCACGTCGCGCTTGAGGGTTTCCAGCATCTGGGTGAACAGATCGAAGGATTCGCGCTTGTACTCCTGCTTGGGGTTCTTCTGGGCGTAGCCGCGCAGATGGATGCCCTGACGCAGGTGATCCATGGCGGCCAGATGCTCTTTCCACAGGCCATCCAGGGTTTGCAGCATCACTGCCTTCTCGAAGTTGCGCAGCACCTCTTTGCCGACCAGCTCCTCCTTGTGGGCATAGAGTTTGGTGGCTTCGTCCAGAATGCGCTCGCGCAGCTTCTCTTCATACAGCTTGTCATCTTCCGCCAGCCACTGCTGCAGCGGCAGATCCAGCGCGAAGTCGGCCTTCAGGCGTGCTTCCAGACCCGGCACATCCCACATCTCTTCGAGAGACTGGGGCGGGATGTACTCGTCGATCACCGCGCCGTAGACGTCGTCACGGATAACGTGGATGGTCTCGGAAATGTCGTTGGTATCCAGCAGCTCGTTGCGCTGCTCGTAGACCACCTTGCGCTGATCGTTGGCCACGTCATCAAACTCCAGCAAGCTCTTGCGGATGTCGAAGTTGCGACCTTCCACCTTGCGCTGGGCGTTTTCGATCGCCTTGGTGACCCACGGGTGCTCGATGGCTTCGCCCTCTTCCATGCCCAGCTTCTTCATCATGCCGGTCACGCGATCGGAGGCGAAGATCCGCATCAGGGTATCTTCCATGGAGAGGTAGAAACGGGAGGAGCCCGGGTCACCCTGACGACCGGAACGGCCGCGCAGCTGGTTATCGATACGGCGGGACTCGTGACGTTCGGTACCGATAATGTGCAGACCACCGGCGGCCAGCACTGCATCGTGACGCACCTGCCAGGCGGCTTTCAGCTCGGCAATCTGCTCGCTGGTCGGGTTCTCCAGCTTGGCAATCTCTGCCTGCCAGTTACCGCCCAACACGATGTCGGTACCACGACCGGCCATGTTGGTCGCGATGGTGACAGCGCCAGTCTGACCGGCCTGGGCAACGATCTCCGCTTCCATGGCGTGGAACTTGGCGTTCAGCACCTTGTGCGGGATCTTCTCTTTGGTCAGGATGCCGGAGAGCAGCTCGGAGTTCTCGATAGAGACGGTACCAACCAGTACAGGCTGGCCCTTGGCCACGCACTGACGGATATCTTCGATGATGGCGGCATACTTCTCATTGGCGGTCAGGTAGACCAGATCGCCCATGTCCTTGCGCACCATCGGCTTGTTGGTCGGGATAACCACGGTATCCAGGCCATAAATCTGCTGGAATTCAAAGGCTTCGGTATCCGCAGTACCTGTCATCCCCGCCAGCTTGTTGTAGAGACGGAAGTAGTTCTGGAAGGTGATGGATGCCAGCGTCTGGTTCTCGTTCTGGATCTTCACCCCTTCCTTCGCTTCAACGGCCTGATGCAGACCATCAGACCAGCGACGACCCGGCATGGTACGGCCGGTGTGCTCGTCGACGATGACGATCTCGTCTTTCTGGACGATGTAGTCCACGTTGCGCTCGAACAGGGTGTGAGCACGCAGACCGGCATTGACGTGGTGCAGCAGGCTGATGTTGGAGGCGGAGAACAGGGAGTCGTTCTCGTCCAGCAGCCCCTCTTTCTTGAGCAGCTCTTCCACGAAGATCTGACCGTTTTCGGTCAGCAGGGCCTGACGGTTCTTCTCGTCCACCGTGTAGTGACCGTCACCGGTGTACTCTTCGGTGTCTTCCTTGTCCTGTTTGACCAGCAGCGGGATCAACTTGTTGACGCGGATATAGAGCTCGGAGCTGTCTTCGGCTGGGCCGGAGATGATAAGCGGAGTACGGGCTTCATCGATAAGCACCGAGTCCACCTCATCCACCAGCGCGTAGTTGAGCGGACGCTGTACCCGCTGCTCCGGCGAGAACGCCATGTTGTCGCGCAGGTAGTCAAAACCGAATTCGTTGTTGGTACCGTAGGTGATGTCGGCAGCGTAGGCATCACGCTTCTGGGACGCATCCATACCGGGCACGTTGCAGTCGACGGTCATGCCGAGGAAGGCGAACAGCGGGCGGTTCGCCTCCGCATCACGCTTGGCCAAATAGTCGTTCACCGTTACCACGTGCACACCACGGCCGCTCAGGGCGTTCAGGTAAGCTGGCAGAGTCGCAGTAAGAGTCTTACCTTCACCAGTCTTCATTTCCGCGATGCGGTTGGAGTTCAGCACCATGCCGCCGATCAGCTGCACGTCGAAGTGGCGCATGCCAAACACCCGCTTGGAGGCTTCACGCACGGTCGCGAACGCTTCCGGCAGCAACTGCTCCAGGGTCTCACCCTGCTCGATACGCTGACGATATTCAGCCGTTTTGGCCTGCAACTCGGCATCGGAGAGAGCCTCGAACTGCGGCTCCATGGCATTGATCTGTTTTACAATTTTGCGCAAAGCCTTGAGCGTTCTGTCGTTCCGGCTGCCGATAATCTTGGTAAGCAGTGTGCTAATCATGGGTACCAACTATTTCTGGTTATAAAAGCGTTCCGTCACTGGAACCTGAAGAAAAAAACCTAACCCCGTCTGGCACTGAGAAAGCGTGCGGGGTTGACCTGACGACCATCTTTCAACACTTCGTAATGCAGATGGACCCCAGTCGCGCGACCGGTGCGTCCCATCAAGGCAATCTTCTGACCCTGATCAACCAGGGTGCCCACCTCGACCAGCAACTTGGAGTTGTGGGCATAGCGGGTGACCAGGCCATTGCCGTGATTAATCTCCACCATATTGCCAAATTCCGGATGACGGCCCGCCCAGCTGACAATGCCGGGCCCGGTAGCCAGAATCGGGGTTCCGGGTTTGCCACGGAAATCGACCCCTTTGTGCATCTTGGCACGCCCGTTGAACGGGTCGACCCGTCCACCAAACCCGGACGAGACCCAAACTCGCTCCTGTTTGACTGGCGTGCCGGAAATAAAACCGGCATCGGTGATATGGTGATTCATGATGAAAGATTCAAGTACCGACAGCTGCTCTTCACGGCTGCTGAGCTGCTGGCTGAGGTGTTTCATCGAGGCTTGCAGCTCGTTGAGGCTCACTTCCAGCTCTTCATCATAAGAAGGGCCGCCCATGGGGGGCAGCTCTTTGAAATTGAACTCGTCGGGATCGAGATCGGCCTGCTCGGTCAATCGTTCGCCGAGGGCATTGAGACGGCCAAGCTGGCCCTGCATGGTGCCCACCTGAGCTGCCAGCATTGCCAACTGTTCACGGGCTTCATCGCCACTCTGGTCGACGGACTGTTGCTCGGCAACGGCAAGCGCCACTTCCAGCGCCTCCATTTTCTGGTGCCAGCTCTGCCAGAGCCAACCACCACCAAGGGCCAACAGGGAGAAGAGAATACCGCCGACCCAGGCCAGACGTTGTTTGGGCAGGTGCAACTTGCGTCGCTGCTTGCCGTGGAGGATCAGGGTAATGCTCATAGAAATCAGTCTGCTCGGTCAGGTGCGGCCAGGAGCCTGCACGGGAAATAAAACCGGGAGATAATCGGTATTAAAGGATGGAGTAAACAAATGACGGAACGTCGGTGCGGAGAGAGGACCGACGTTCCGTTGCACAGCTATCAGGCCAGAACCAGACCGTTATCGTAGTAAGCGATAGGCGCTTTGTCGCCCTCACCCTCGAAGGTCACCAGTTCCCAAGCCTCCTGCTCGGCCAGCAAGGCACGCAGCAGCTTGTTGTTCAGGGCATGTCCGGTCTTGTAGGCACGGAACTCACCGATGATGCTGCGGTTACACATATAGAGGTCACCGATCGCGTCCAGCATCTTGTGCTTGACGAACTCGTCCTCATAACGCAAACCGTCTTCGTTCAGCACCCGATAGTCGTCCAGTACCACGGCGTTTTCCAGGCTTCCGCCCAGCGCCAGGTTCTGGGAACGCAGGTACTCGATATCGCGCATGAACCCGAAGGTACGGGCACGGCTGATCTCTTTCACGAAGGAGGCACCGGAGAAATCCAGTACGCAACGCTGATTGCGCCCTTCAAAGACCGGATGCTGGAAATCGATCTCGAGATCCATCTTGAAGCCGTTGCGATAGGGGTGGAATTCCGCCCACTTGTCGCCGTCTTCAACCCGGATGCTCTTCTTGATCCGCACAAACTGCTTGGCAGCATTCTGCTCACGGATCCCGACTTCCTGCAGCAGGTAGATAAAGGGATGCGCACTGCCGTCCATTACCGGGATCTCGGGTGCGTCAACCTCAACGTAGAGGTTGTCGATCCCCATCCCGGCCAGCGCGGCAGAGAGGTGCTCAATGGTAGAGACACGGACACCGGCTTCGTTGACCAGAGCGGTACAGAGCACGGTATCGCGCACCTGATCGGCATTGGCTGGCAGCTCCACCACAGGATTCAGGTCGGTACGCAAGTAAACGATCCCTGTGTTCACAGGCGCCGGACGGAACGTCATGGTGACTTTCCGGCCCGAATGCAGGCCGACACCGGTCGCCTGTACACTCGTTTTCAAGGTTCTTTGTCTAATCATGGGTGTACCCTAAACAGCTTAAAATCCGGACCAGATGGTCGTTGGCAGGCCATCTTAGCACATTCCTTGAACAACAAACAAACGAGAGCCATAAGAGGCTTAGTCAGCTTGCTTGCGCAGGAACGCCGGAATATCCAGGTAATCCGGTTCACGACGAGCTTGCGGCTCGGCGTTGACCACCTTGGCCGGGGCTTCGTCCATCACACGGCCTTGCATCATGTCGCTAACCAGCGGCTGACGCACCGGGCGCTCTTGCACCTGGCTGCTCTTGACCAAAGTGATGTCCGGCTTGCGCTCGGCACCGATACCGGTAGCAACCACGGTCACACGCAGCTCGTCGTGCATTTCCGGATCGATTACGGTACCCACAACTACAGTGGCGTTCTCGGAAGCGAAGGCCTTGACCGCGTTACCCACGGTTTCGAACTCTTCGATGGTCATGTCCATACCGGCGGTGATGTTGACCAGGATGCCACGGGCACCAGCCAGATCCACATCTTCCAGCAGCGGGCTGGAGATAGCTTTCTCGGCCGCTTCTTCGGCACGGTCATCGCCGGAGGCGGAACCGGTACCCATCATGGCGGTACCCATTTCACGCATCACGGTACGCACGTCCGCGAAGTCGACGTTGATCAAGCCTGGACGGGTGATCAGCTCGGCAATGCCCTGTACCGCGCCAAGCAGTACATCGTTGGCCGCCTTGAAGGCGTCCAGCAGGGAGATACCGCGACCCAGCACCTTCAGCAACTTGTCGTTGGGGATGGTGATCAGGGAGTCGACGTTTTTGGAGAGCTCTTCGATACCGTGCGCGGCGAAGCCCATCCGCTTCTTACCTTCGAAGGAGAACGGCTTGGTCACTACAGCAACGGTCAGGATGCCCATCTCGCGTGCCACCTCGGCCACGATCGGCGCAGCACCGGTACCGGTACCACCACCCATACCGGCGGCAATGAACACCATATCGGAACCGGTCAGCAGCTCACGCAGCGCTTCGCGATCTTCCATGGCCGCATCACGACCCACTTCCGGATTGGCGCCGGCACCTAGACCCTTGGTGATGCCACCGCCGATCTGCAGGGTAGTGTTGGCGCTGGAGTTACGCAGTGCCTGGGCGTCGGTGTTGACGGTAATAAACTCAACACCCTCAATATTTTGACGAACCATGTGCTCGACAGCGTTACCGCCGCCGCCACCTACACCGATCACTTTAATGACGGCTTCGTCAGTGTGGCTATCCATAAATTCAAACATGTTGTCTCTCCGCTTTATTTGCCTGACTCAGCAAAATTCTTAGAACTCGCCACGCAGCCAGTTGCTAACCCGTTTTACCAGGCCACCGACGCTTGCCTTGGCGGCATATTCTTTGTTGCTACCTGTGGCTTGATGGGTGCGGCCATATTGCAGCAACCCGACCGCAGTCGAGTACACCGGTGCTTGCACGTAATCACTCAAACCACGTATGTTCATGGGCTCTCCCACCCGGACCTGGCTCTGGAAGATCTGCTCTGCACACTCCACAATGCCTTCAATCTGGGCAGCGCCGCCGGTCAAGACCACACCGGCTGCCAGCTGATGCTTGACCCCCTGCGCTTTCAACTCGCTTTGTACCCGCACCAGCTCATCATTCACCATGGAGAGCAACTCGGTGTAACGGGGCTCAATCACTTCAGCCAGTGTCTGCCGTTGCAGGCTGCGCGCCGGGCGACCGCCGACACTGGGTACTTCAATATTGTCTTCCTTGCTGACCAGACGGCCGAGGGCGCAACCGTAGCGCACCTTGATCGCTTCCGCGTCGAGCGGCGGCGTGCCGAAGGCGTAGGCGATGTCGCTGGTCACAGTGCTGCCAGCGTACGGGATCACCTTGGTGTGGCGCAGGGCGCCGCCGGTAAACAGCGACATATCCATGGTGCCACCACCGATGTCCACCACGCAGACACCCAGCTCTTTCTCGTCTTCGGTCAGCACCGCGTAGCTGGAGGCCAGCGCGGAGAAGATCAGCTGATCGACTCGCAGACCCACTTTTTCGACACACTTCTCGATGTTGCGAGCCATGTCGTTATGGCAGGTGATGAGATGCACCTTGGCCGCCATCCGTACACCGGAGAGGCCGACCGGATTCTTGATCCCTTCCTGATAATCGATGGCAAACTCCTGAGGCAGCACATGCAGCACGCGCAGCTCATCGGAGAGGCGAACTGACTTGGCGGTGTGGATCACGTTGTCCACATCCTCCTGAGTCACCTCTTCATCGGAGATGGGCACCATACCGGTCTCGTTGCGGCAATCAATATGCTTGCCGGACAACCCCAGATAGACCGAACTGATCTGGCAATCTGCCATCATCTCGGCCTCTTCCACCGCGCGGCGCAGTGACTTGACCACGGAGTCGAGGTCATTGACCCCGCCCTTCTCCATTCCGCGAGAAGCGTGACTGCCCATACCGATGACGTTCAGTTCACCGTCCGGCAATACTTCCCCGACCAGAACCGCCACCTTGGTTGTGCCGATATCCAGTCCGACAATCAAATTCCTATCTGCGGTGTTGGTCATGCACTTTCTCTTCGCTCTTCTTCCAGCCAACTGCCATTCCGGTGTCATATCGAAGATCCACGTAGGCTACTTGCGCACGGGGTTCGATAACCGGGAAGGCATCGATAAACCGCTGCAGCCGGAGCGCAATGTCATTGCGTCCCAGGAACAGCTTGATATTGCCATCCAGGGTCAGTTCCCAGGCATGGCGGGGGGTCAGATTCACCCCCAGCAACTTGTATCCCTTGGCAGCCAGTTGCGACTCGTACTGCCGACTCTCTTTCAACACCCGGGCGGCCTGGTCATCCGGCCCTGACAGCTGCAACAGCGGCGTCTTGACCCGATCCGGGGCACTGAATACCTTGCCCTGGGTGTTGACGAAGCGGTTGCCATTCCAGCGCGCCGCCACATCTTGTTCCGTGAGGTAGATCTTGATCTTGTTCGGCCACTTCTTTCGTACCGAGACCGAGGCCACCCATGGCAAGGCATTGAGCCTTGCCTGCAATTCGTTGACGTCCAATTCGAAGAAGTTGCGCAGCTCGGCGCCATCCAGCACGGCCACCCGCAGCTCTTCGGTTTGCAAATACTGGTGTTGCCCCTGCAGCAACAGCTCGCTCATGGGCAACCGGTTGGCATCTGTCAGCCAACCTTTAACATCCAGCGCCGTCCGGTAGCAGCCCCATATCACCAGCAGGAAAAACGCTACCCCTGCGATGAAGCCACCCTTGGTGCGCCCCTGTGCCCTTGCCTCCACCCGATCGATCCCCGTGTAACGCGCTAAACCGGCCTTTGACAGACCGGTTCGCCATTATATAGGCCCCGGCTTGGCGGTCAAAATACTCATTGGGCCCTCAGGCGCCAGATTTCATGCTATCTATGCTCAATTTCATCTCTCCGAGACGACGGGCCAGCGCCCCGACGTTCCCGGCGCCTTGAGTCAGCACCAAATCCCCCTCGCCGATCAGGTCGGCCAGCACGGCTGGCACGTCATCTGGCGTGGCGACGAAGATGGGTTCCAGGTTGCCGCGCGAGCGAATGGAGCGGCACAGTGCCCGTCCATCAGCGCCCGGGATCGGCTCCTCACCGGCAGCATAAACCTCCAGCATCACCAGCACGTCTACCTTGGAGAGCACATCGGCGAAGTCCTCGTAGAGGTCGCGGGTGCGGGTATAACGGTGCGGCTGGAACACCATCACCAGACGCTTCTCGGGCCAACCGGCACGGGCAGCATTGATCGTGACCTTCACTTCGCTCGGGTGGTGACCGTAATCGTCCACCAGCATCGCCTTGCCGCGACCGGTTTCAAACTCGCCATACTGCTGGAAGCGACGACCGACCCCTTCAAATTTGGCCAGTGCAGAGATGATGGCCTCATCGCTAACACCGTCCTCTGTCGCGACAGCTATCGCCGCTGCGGCGTTCAATGCGTTGTGAATACCCGGCAAATTGAGGGTCACCTGCAGCTCACCCGCCTCTTTGCGGCGAACACGGAAGCAGCTGTGGTTGGTGGTCTGGACAAAATCCAGCACCTGCACATCGGCATCGTCAGAGAGACCGTAGGTCAAGGTCGGACGGGCAATCTCGGGCAACATGCCACGGATCACCGGATCATCGATGCAGACCACCGCCAGTCCGTAGAAGGGCAGGTTGTGCAGAAACTCGATGAAGGTGGCCTTCAGCTTGGAGAAATCACCGCCGTAGGTATCCATGTGATCCGCTTCGATGTTGGTCACGATAGAGACCATCGGCTGCAGATGCAGGAAAGAGGCGTCACTCTCGTCCGCCTCGGCGATCAGGTAGCGGCTGCTGCCCAGTCGGGCATTGGTGCCGGCACTGTTGAGCAAGCCACCGATGACGAAGGTCGGGTCGCGGTCGGCTTCGGCATAGATGCTCGCCACCAGACTGGTGGTGGTGGTCTTGCCGTGGGTACCGGCAATGGCGATACCGTGGCGGAAACGCATCAGCTCGGCCAGCATCTCGGCGCGGCGCACCACCGGGATCCGCAGTTCGCGGGCGGCCAGCAGCTCCGGGTTGTCCTGCTTGATGGCGGTAGAGACCACCACCACGCTGGCACCCTCAACGTGTTCGGCACTGTGGCCGACAAAGATGTGGGCGCCCAGTCCGGCCAACCGCTCGGTCACGGCGTTGCGAGCCAGATCAGAACCCGTTACCTGATACCCTTCGTTGGCAAGCACTTCGGCAATCCCGCCCATACCGGCACCACCGATGCCGATAAAGTGGATGCGACGCACGCGGCGCATTTCGGGGATCACAGTACGCAGTTTTGCCAGTTCAACCTTGGTCATAATCGTCTCTTTAGTCTGCCGCAGGCCATGCGCCGTCAAAGCGCGGCTGCACGGCGGCATCAATACATACAGGTACAAGGCTGCACGGTGTCACCGCTGCAACCTTGCTCATCAATCTTTACCACGCTGCCCGGTTGCGAGCTGTTTGCACTCATCTGCAACCCGCTCGGCCGCATCGGTGATGGCGACGCGGCGAGCCGCTTTCGCCATGTTAAACAGGGTCTCCCTGCGACCAGCCAGCCAGGTCAGACGCGCCGCCAGCGATGCGGTATTCAGCTCGGACTGGGGCAGGAACTCGGCCGCACCGCCGTCGACCAGGGTCAAGGCGTTTCGGGTCTGGTGATCATCCACCGCATGGGGCAGCGGCACGAAAATGGCGGCCACACCGGCGGCAGCCACTTCGGAAACGGTCAGGGCACCAGCACGGCAGACCACCAGGTCGGCCCAGGCGTAGGCGCTGGCCATATCCTTGATAAATTCGCTCACCTCGGCATTGATGCCGTGCTGGGCATAGGCAGCAGAGACGGCCTCAGCATTGCCCTTGCCACACTGGTGACGCACTTCAATGGGCACGCCGGATGCTGCCACCGCAGCAGGTACCTGCTCGTTGAGCACCCGCGCACCCAGACTGCCACCCACGATCAGCAGATGCAGTGGCTCGGCTCCGCTGCGCAGTTGTGGATCCGGCAGGGCAACCACTTCGGGACGCACCGGATTACCCACCACGGCGGTGCGACGGCTCGGCGCGAAGGCACCCGGAAATGCCATCAGCACCCGCCTGGCGATACGGGCCAGCAGCTTGTTGGTCATGCCTGCAGCAGCATTTTGCTCATGGAGCAGCAACGGGATGCCGGAGAACCAGGCCGCCACGCCACCCGGGCCGGAAGCAAAACCGCCCATGCCGAGCACCACATCAGGACGAACGGTCTTGAGCACCTGACGCGCCTGCAGGATCGATTTGACGATGCGATAGGGCGCCACCAGCAGTCGCTTGATGCCGTTGCCACGAACTCCCTGAATATCGATGAAGGAGATGGGATAACCGTGGGCGGGCACCAGCTCCGCCTCCATCCGGTCGGCAGTGCCGAGCCAGTGGACAGTCCAGCCCTGGGCCTTCAGGCGATCGGCCACGGCCAGACCGGGGAACACATGCCCACCGGTACCACCCGCCATCACCAACAGAGTCTTGCTCACTAAACCTCCCGCACGCGCGCCTGGGCTGTCGCCTGACGCAACTCAAAATCGATTCGAATCAACATGCTCACCGCCACCGACATGATGATGAGACTGGAACCACCGTAACTGACCAGCGGCAGGGTCAAGCCCTTGGTCGGCATCATGCCGCTGGCCGCGCCGACGTTGACGAAGGTCTGGAAGCTGAACCAGATGCCGATGCCGATGGCCAGATAACCGTCATAGAGCCGCTCTGCCACCAGCGCGCGATGCCCCAGCTTGAGCGCCTTGACCGCCAGCGCAAAAATCAGGAACAGAGCGCCCAGCACCCCGACGTAACCCAGCTCTTCACCGAGGATCGCAAACACGAAGTCGGTATGCGCTTCCGGCAAGTACTCCATCTTCTGGATGGAGTTGCCAAGCCCTTCGCCAAACCAGCTGCCACGACCAAACGCCATCAGCGACTGGGTCAACTGGTAGCCGCTGCCGAATGGATCGGCCCAGGGATCCATAAAGGAGGTCACCCGCCGCATCCGGTAGGGCTCGACGATGATCAGCATCACCACCGAGCCGAGGCCCGCGCCGATCAGGGTCAAAAACTGCCCCAGTCGGGCACCGGCCAGAAACAGCATGCCAAACGAGGTAACGAACATCACCACGGTAGAACCCAGATCAGGTTGCAACAGCAGCAAAACCGCCAGCACCCCGAACACCGCCAGCGGTTTCAGGAAGCCGATCCAGGCTTCACGCACTTCGCTCTGGCGCCGCACCAGATAGCCGGCCAGATAGACAAACAGCGCCAGCTTGCCAAACTCGGCAGGCTGCAGGTTGAAGGGGCCGAGCGGCAACCAGCGCACCGCACCGTTGACGTTGCGGCCCACCAGCAGCACCAGCACCAGCATCAAGATCGCCAGCAGCAGCATGGGGCCGTTGTGCTGTTGCCAGCGCGCCATCGGCACCTGCAACACAAACCAGGAGATACCGAGCGCCATCACCAGAAACAGGGCGTGACGCTTCACAAACATGAAGGGGTCATCCCCCAGCGCAATCCCCTCGGGAATCGACGCCGAGGCCACGATGACCACCCCGACCGCCATCAGGGAGAGCGCCAGCAGTACCAGCTGCCGATCGTAGAGACCGGCAGGACGCGCCGGTAACAGCCAGCGCTGGAACAAACCTGCTGCTGCGCGAAGGGCGTTCATAGTGCCAGCACCATCTCGGTGAAGCGATCGCCGCGCACCTCGAACGACTTGAACTGATCGAGGCTGGCACAGGCTGGCGCCAGCAGCACCCAGTCACCGGGCTTGGCATCGGCCGCCGCTTTGGCAACCGCAGCGGCCAGATCGGCCACCCGTTCGGTCTGCTCGCCCAGTGCCAGCAGCACCTCGGCATCCTGACCGAAGCAGTACATGTGATCGATCTGGTTGCCCAGCAGCGCCTGGATCGGGCCAAAATCCTGCCCCTTGCCCTGACCACCGGCCAGCAGCAGCAGGCGCCCCTTGACCGACTCGCGCACACCGGCAACGGCAGCCAGCGTGGCTCCCACGTTGGTGGCCTTGGAGTCGTTGATCCAGCGCACCCCGTTTACCTCGCGCACGAAGCGGGCGCGATGGGGCAAGCCCTCGAAGCGACGCAGCACGGTAAGCTGAGCCGAACGAGGAATGCCGACCGCATCGCACAGCGCCATGGCGGCCAGCGCGTTGGCCTGATTGTGGGCACCGACGATCTTCATCTCGTCTACCGCCAGCAGTGGTTCACCGTGCAACGTCAACCAGTAGCGGCCATCCAGCAGGCAACGGCCATAGCCATTGCAGTCGAGACCAAAGCTCTGCCACACCTGACCCACATCGGGCAGGGTCTGAGCATCGTCACGATTGACCAGAATGTGTTTGGAGTGCTGATGGATCTCCATCTTGGCGGCACGATAGTCGGCCATGCCCTGATAACGATCCATGTGATCTTCTGAGAGGTTCAGCACCACGGAGGCGGCAGCACGCAAACTGTGAGTAGTTTCCAGCTGGAAGCTGGAGAGCTCCAGCACGCAGAGATCCATCGGCTGCTTGAGCAGCTCCAGCGCCGGTGTACCGATATTGCCGCCCACGCCGACATTGAGACCGGCTTCGGCAATCATCTCGCCCACCAGGGTAGTGACGGTGCTCTTGCCGTTCGAGCCGGTGATGGCGATGACCGGGGTCTGGGTCTCGCGCACAAACAGCTCGATATCACCGACGATCTGCACGCCACACTCGGCAGCCGCTTTCAGTTCGGGGGTCGCCAGCGCGATACCCGGGCTCGCGACAATCATGTGCGCCTGCTTGAGCAGCGCCTCGTCGAGCCCGTGGATCAGCTCCACCTCCGGCGGCAGTTGATCCTTGCCGGGCGGGTTGGCGCGGGTATCCATCACCAGTGGCGTCACGCCACGGCCGAGGAAGTAGTCGACACAGGAGAGCCCGGTTTTGCCCAATCCGATGATGATGACCATGGCCTTACCTCACCTTCAGGGTGGCAAGACCCAGCAGCACCAGCACGAGGGTGATGATCCAGAAGCGCACAATGACGCGCGGCTCCGGCCAGCCCTTCTTCTCGTAGTGGTGATGGATCGGCGCCATGCGGAAGATCCGCACGCCGCGCAGTTTGTATGAACCCACCTGCAGGATCACCGAGACAGTCTCCATCACGAAGACGCCACCCATGATCACCAACAGGAACTCCTGACGGACCAACACGGCGATGGTACCGAGCGCGCCGCCCAGCGCCAGGGAACCAACGTCCCCCATAAAGACCTGCGCCGGATAGGTGTTGAACCAGAGGAAACCCAGACCCGCGCCGACGATGGCGGTACAGACGATCACCAGTTCGGAGGTATAGGGCACGTAGGGAATGTGCAGGTAGCTGGCAAAGTTGACGTTACCGGTAGCCCAAGCAATCAGAGCAAAGCCCCCCGCTACCATCACGGTCGGCATGATGGCCAAGCCGTCGAGACCGTCGGTCAGGTTGACCGCATTGGAGGTACCGACGATGACAAAGTAGGTCAGCACGATAAACATCAGGCCAAGCTGCGGCATCACATCCTTGAGGAAAGGCACCACCAGCTGGGTCTGCCCCTCATGGGTTGCGGTCGCATAGAGGAACACAGCCACCGCCAGCGCTACCGCTGATTGCCAGAAATACTTCCAGCGCGCGATCAGGCCGTCGGTATTCTTGCGCACCACCTTGAGGTAGTCGTCGGCAAAGCCGATGGCGCCATAGGCACCCAGCACAAACAGCACCAGCCAGACATAAGGGTTGTCGAGGCGGCACCAGAGCAGCACAGACGTGAAAATCGCCGCAATGATCATCAGGCCACCCATAGTCGGGGTGCCCCGCTTGCTGAGGTGGGACTCGGGACCGTCGTTGCGGATCACCTGACCGAATTTCAGGATCTGCAGGCGACGTATCAGGCGCGGCCCCATCCAGAGGGCAACCCCCAGTCCGGTGATGATCGACAGGATGGCGCGAAACGTCAGGTAGGAGAAGACGTTGAAGAAGGTGAAGTGCGGGGTGAGCAGTTCGGCCAGCCAGACTAGCATGTGGCTGACTCCTGATGGCCTTTGACCATCTCGACGATATCTTCCATGCGGGAGCCACGTGCCCCCTTGACCAGAATCGAAATTTCCTGATGTGTATTTATCATTTGCGCAAGCACTTCAAACAACGACGCCTTGTTATCGAAATGTCGGCCAACCGCTGCATCTGCGGTGTGGCGACTCTCTTCCCCCACTGTCAGCACGGCATCCAGACCGCGCTCGCGGGCATGACGGCCAACCCGAGCGTGTTGCTCGGCAGACTCCTCACCCAGTTCCCGCATATCACCGAACACCAGCACCTTGAAACCACCCATGGCGGTCAGGGCATCGATGCCCGCCAGCACGGATTCCACGCTGGCATTGTAGGTATCATCCACCAGAGTCAGACCACCCCAGCGCTGCACGCAGAAGCGCCCCTTGACCGGCGCCATCTGTTCCAGCCCCGCCTTGACGGAATCGAGGGATGCGCCGAGGGCCAGACAGCCCGCGGCGGCAGCCAGTGCGTTGGCCACGTTGTGGCGACCCGGGATCGCCAGAGTCAGGCTCAGCTCGCCTTGCGGGGTTACCATCACGAACTCGGCACAACCTTGTCCGTTGAGTACAAGGTTGCGCGCGTGGAACGGCTGACTCTGATCTTCGATAGAGAAGGCGCACTGAATGCCACGCTCACGCCACTTCGGCCAGAATTCGTTGTCGGCGTTGACGATGGCGGTGCCACCCTCGCTCAGCCCCTCAAAGATTTCACTCTTGGCGTGGAACACCCCTTCCAGCGAGCCGAAGCCCTCCAGATGGGCCGCCGCCACGTTGTTGATGATGGCGGCATCGGGTTTGGCCAGTGAAGTAGTCCAGGCGATCTCGCCCGGATGGTTGGCACCGAGCTCCATCACCGCAAACTTGTGTTGCGGTTCGAGGCGCAGCAGGGTGAGCGGTACGCCCACCTCATTGTTGAAGTTGCCGGCGGTGGCCAGCACTTCCCCTTCGTTGCGCAGGATGGCGGTTGCCATCTCCTTCACCGTGGTCTTGCCGCAGCTGCCGGTAATGGCCAGCACTTTCGGGTTGATGCGCTCGCGTACCAGCTTGCCGAGTCGGCCCAGTCCTTTCAGACTGTCGGTCACCACCAGCTGGGGGATGGCCAGCGGCAGCTCACGCTCGACCAGCAGGGCAGAGGCCCCTGCCTGAACGGCCTGCTCGCAAAAATCGTGGGCATCGAAGCGCTCGCCGCGCAGGGCAACGAACAGGGCACCCGCGCCCAGAGTGCGGGTGTCGGTACTGACGACGGTGATCTCGCCGTCGTCACCAATCAGACGGGCATCGAGTACCTGAGCCAGCTCGGCAAGCCTGAGGGTCATCATTTGAATGACTCCAATAATGTGTGCAAGGCGGCCGCAACGGTTTCCCGGTCGCTGTAGTGCCGCTTGTCGGTTCCAATGATCTGATAATCCTCGTGACCCTTACCGGCCACCAGGATGATGTCCTGTTTGCTCGCCTGACCGATGGCCAGCGCAATCGCCTTGACCCGGTCATGCTCCACCTGCACCGCAGCAGGATCGCGAAGACCCGCCACCATGTCGGCCATGATCCGGGCCGGCTCCTCGGTACGGGGATTGTCGTCGGTCAGGATCACGCGATCCGCATACTGCTCGGCCATGGCGGCCATCATGGGGCGCTTGCCGCGATCGCGGTCGCCACCACAACCGACCAGACACCAGAGCTGGCCTGTACAGTGCACCCGCAGGGCCTGCAATGCCTTCTCCAGCGCATCCGGGGTGTGGGCGTAATCGACCACCGCCAGCGGCGTATCGCCACCGCCGAAACACTCCATGCGACCGGTCACTGGTTGCAATTTCGGGGCAGTTGCCAGCAGCTCGTTGAAGTCATAACCGAGCACCAGCATCACGCCCATCGCGGCCAGCACATTGCTGACGTTGAAGCGCCCGAGCAAGGGGGCGGATAATACACCATTCCCCCAGCTGGAGTTAATCTGCGCGCGAAAACCTTGCTGGTGAAAATCGAGCTGCTGCGCCGTTAATTGACGACCAGAATGCTGTTCAATCGGGCCATTAACGCTGAACGCCACCACTGCCGGGTATTTTTCGAGCCACTTGGCACCCAGCTCGTCATCGCGGTTGATCACTGCATTCGACTCATCGACCAGCTGCAACAGCTGCTCTTTGGCCGCGCCATAGGCTTCCATGGTGCCGTGGTAGTCGAGGTGATCCCGGCTCAGATTGGTGAAAACGGCAGCGGCAAAGGGCAAAGCTGCCACACGGTGCTGTACCAGACCGTGGCTGGAGACCTCCATCGCCACCAGATCCGCGCCCTGTTCTTGCAGCGCAGCCAGATTGGCTTGCACCTGCACGGCGCTGCCGGTGGTGTTTTCCGCTTCGATCAGATGGCCAAACAGGCCATTGCCGATGGTGCCCATCACGCCCGCTTTACCACCCAGCAGGGTGCGCCAGTTGGCGACCAGCAGCGCCGTAGTGCTCTTGCCATTGGTGCCGGTGATCCCGACCAGATCCAATTTTTGGGCTGGCTGATCGTAGAAATAACCTGCAAGAGCAGAGAGGTGAGCGGGCAGATCCCGCATCCCGATACAGGGAACCGGAGTCGATGGTGGGATAAATTCACCATCCTCCTCAAACACAACAGCGGTCGCTCCCTGAGCCACCGCCTGTTCGATAAACCGTCTGCCATCCACCTGATGGCCGCGAATGGCCACGAAGAGCGAGCTGGGGCCAACCCGCCGACTATCCAGCTGGATATCGGTCAGGGTGAGCGCCGGCGCCTGGATACCGAAGGGGCGCAGTAATGCATCAAGTGCGCGGGACAAGAGAAGCCTCCGTACGGGCAAGTTTGGTGGGCACCGCTGGCGGCACCGCATCGGGACGAATATTGAAGAGCTGCAGCACCCCGCCCATGGCCTCTGCAAACGGTGGGGTCGCCACGGCGCCGCCATAGTAGGCGCTGCCTTTTGGCTCGTTGATCACCACCACCATGACGAAACGGGGATCACTGGCGGGTGCGAAACCGGCAAACCAGGCCATGTAATCCTTGCCATAGCCACCGGCGACGGCGACCTTGGCGGTACCACTCTTGCCACCGACCCGATAGCCCGGGATCTTGGCTTTTGGAATGGCGTTGTCGACCACGTACTCCAGCGCCTGCAACATGGCAGCGGCGTTGTTGTGATCAATAACTTGCTCACCCTTGGGCGGCGTAGTCACCTTGACGATGGAGAGCGGCACCCGTTTGCCCTTATTGGCCAGAGTGGCATAGGCGGAAGCCAGTTGCAGCGGGGTGACCCGCAGACCATAACCAAACGAGAGGGTTGCCCGCTCGATATCGGACCAGCGACGACGCTGGGGCAACATGCCGCTACTCTCGCCCATCAGCCCGCTGCCGGTATCCATGCCGAAACCGAACATGCTGAGGGTATTGATCATCTCCTGCGCCGGCATCCGCAGCGCGATGCGCGACATACCGATGTTGGAGGAGTAACGCAGGATATCGTAGAGGTTGGTCGCCTTGTGGATACTGACGTCCTTGATCTGCTTGGCACCGATAAAGAGCGGACCACCGGGAATGAAATCTTTCCAGCTGGTGACACCTGCCTGCAAGGCACTGAGCAAAATCAATGGCTTGACGGTCGAACCCGGCTCGTAGGTATCGGTCACCACCCGGTTGCGTACCCGGAAGCTCTGATACTGGCCGCGGTTGTTCGGGTTATAGGAGGGGGTGTTGACCATGGCGAGTACTTCACCGGTCTTGATATCCAGCATCACCATGGAGCCGGAGGTCGCCTTGTTCTCGTCGGTTGCCCGCTTGAGGGCACGGTAGGCCAGAGCCTGCACCCGCTGATCGATACTAAGCTGCAGATCGTTGGCGTTCTTGCCCTCTTTGACGATGCCAAGCCGCTCGATGACGCGACCTTGACGATCCTTTCGTACCCGCATTTCGCCGGGTGTCGCCGTCAGCCACTCGTTGTAGCTGCGCTCAATCCCTTCAATACCGCTGCCATCGATGTTGGTCACCCCCACCAGATGGGCGCTGATCTCGCCGGTCGGATAGAAGCGGCGCGCTTCGGGGCGCAGGTAGATGCCACCCAGCTTGAGCCCCTTGATATATTCCGCCACCGCAGGAGTAACCTGACGCTGCAGATAGACGAAGCGTTTGCTGGGGTTGGCGATGCGGTGTTTGAGGGTATTGATGTCGAGCTTGAGCACGGCGGAGAGAGCCAGCCAGGCTCGCTCATTATTGATGGCACCAGATTCATGCACCGTCTTGGGATCGGCCCAGACAGCTTCGACCGGCACAGAAACCGCCAGCTGCTCGCCGTTGCGATCGGTGATCATGCCGCGCACCGCCTGGGTAGAGGTGGTACGCAGGGAACGCATGTCCCCTTCTTGACGCAGACGATCCGGATTGATCACCTGGATCCAGGCCAGACGCAGGATCAGACCCACAAACGCGATGCCGATAAACACCGCAAGCGTGCGAAAGCGCCACGGATAGATCGATGGCGCTTTGACATTCGCTTTGGCAGCTTTGGCTGTAGCCTTGCGTTTCATGGTTGGGTAATTACCTTCTCGGTGGTCACCAGCGGACGACCCATCTGCAACTTGTCCATCGCCAGACTCGCCACCCGGGAGTGTTCAGCCAGGGTGCCCTGTTCCAGCAACAGGTGGCGCCATTCGATATTGAGGCGATCCTCTTCCGCCATCAGATCGTTCTGCTTGGCCGTCAGACCACGGGTCATGTTGGTCACCAGGATCACGGCAAACGCGGTCACCAGCACGGCGACCGACAGAAAAATCTGCAGCTTGTGCCGCCAGAGATCGGCAACGATCTCCTTGGCCAGATGAACACGCACTTCGCTCATCGCTTACTCCGCCAACCGTTCGGCAACCCGCAGCACCGAGCTGCGTGACCGGCTGTTTTCAGATACTTCATGATCAGAAGGCTTGAGCGCCTTGCCGACCGACTTCAACTTGCGACCGCCAGCCAGCTGGGCCTCGGTCAACGGAATGCCGTAAGGCACTTCCGGCCCCTTCTCGTGCTTGCGGATGAAATGCTTCACCAATCGGTCTTCCAGCGAATGGAAGCTGATAACCGACAGACGGCCATGTGGTGCCAGCACGTCCAATGCACCGTTGAGCGCGGTTTCGATCTCGTCCAGCTCGCTGTTGATATAGATGCGAATGGCCTGGAAGCTGCGGGTTGCCGCATGCTTGCCCTTCTCCTTGCTCGGATTGACCCGGGCAATCATCTCCGCCAGTTGACGGGTACGCACATAAGGTTCGGTCACGCGGTCGTGCACGATGGCACGGGCGATCTTCTTGGCAAAACGCTCCTCACCGAAGGTCTTCAGCACCCAGGCGATGTCATCCACATCGGCCTTGGCCAGCCACTCGGCAGCGCTCTGACCGGAAGTGGGGTCCATCCGCATATCGAGCGGACCATCTTTCATAAAGCTGAAGCCGCGCTCGGCATCATCCAGCTGGGGTGAAGAGACCCCCAGATCCAGCAGGAAGCCATCCACCTTGCCCAGCAAACCGCGCTCATCCAGATAGGAGGCGATGCCGGAGAAGGGGCCATGCACGATTTCGAAACGGGGATCCTGGATCTTGGCGGCCTCGGCGATCGCCTGCGGGTCGCGGTCGATGGCGATCAGGCGGCCATTGGGGCCAAGGTGCTGCAGGATCAGACGAGAATGACCACCACGGCCAAAAGTACCGTCGACGTAGACACCATCCGGCTTGATGGCCAGACCTTCAACGGCTTCGTGCAGCAGCACTGTGATGTGTTCAGCGGCTTGGGTCATTTATAAAGAGAAATCCTGTAGTCGTGGTGAGCTTGCCCAATCGTCCCCGGGCAGACCCAAGATGTCGTCATTGACCTGTTGTTGCCAGCGGGCTTCATCCCACAGCTCAAACTTGTTGAGCTGGCCCACCAGCATGATTTTCTTGTCCAGCCCCGCATGGTTGCGCAGTGGCTGACTGAGCAGCAGACGGCCATTGCCATCCAGCTCGCATTCAGTTGCATGTCCCAGCAGCAGGCGCTGCAAACGGCGCTCTTGCGGATTCATGCTGGAGAGAGTTTTGAGCTTGCGCTCGACCTCTTCCCATTCATTCAGGGGATAAAGCAGTAGACAGGGATGGGCAATATCGATGGTGCAGACCAGCTGGCCGTCGCTTTCGTCGCGCAGCCAATCACGGAATTTGGTCGGAATTGCCAGCCGCCCTTTACTGTCCAGGCTGATGGCATGAGCGCCACGCAACAAATTGCAGTCCCTGAAGGTGAGTGAGCAGGCAGATTGCCCCTCTAAAAACCACTTTGATCCACTTTTCCCCACCTTGAAGTTTAAGGACGTGCAGGGGGCTTTTCAAGCAAGGAGATGGGACAGAGGGAACATATTGACGCAGCAATTGCATACCGCGGATTGAGTGGGTTGATTTTCCAAGAGTTATTGCTGAAAAAACAGAAAGTGATTAATAAGCAGCAAGTCGGTGAGCAGTCACTATCTGGGCGATATGATGAAACGGAACAATACCACGGCACAGAGCAAAATACTGACACATATCACTGGATAGATGATGTAACCATCTTTCGAACGGCGAGCACGCAGAGACACCAGCTGGCAGAGCAACAGATTGTAAATAATCAGTAGGGATGTCAGCAGAATATTGGTGGCAAATGTCAGCTCGTGAGCATACCCGATGTACAGTCCCATCAGTATGAAATTGGCGAGTATCAGATACAGCAAAAACTTCTGAATCGCTTTACCCGAATTTCGGCTCTTTTTTACTCGTGTTATCATGCTTGCTAAGTCCTGGATTACACATGATCAAGCGACCTTAAATTCAAAAAACTGTTGAGATATATCATGTTTTTATTATTGCGCGATCCTTGTTCAACCATTACCCCATGACCAGGCTCATGTTTTTACTAATGTGCGGGATGTTAATGATATCAACATCTTGCCATGCTTATCACAATTATCACTGGCAAGCAGGTTTCCCTGTCCCGATTCAGGGTAAAGGGGTCGACTTGGTCAGCCAGCAACAACAATTCCTGTTGAAGCAGCGCCCTTATCTCCAACAACGTCTTGCGGAGACACAACCCGTTATTCGCTGGGTCGCGGAACAGGTTCACGAACGCAAACTGCCGCCCTTGCTTGCCTTTGTTCCTTTACTGGAAAGCAGTTACCGATTGGATGTGGTCTCTGCTGCAGGCGCCGCAGGCCCTTGGCAACTGATGTCAGATACCGCCACCCGACTTGCCATTCCCATCACCAGCGAATTTGATGGGCGCTATTCACTGCCATTGGCGACAGAGGCTGCCCTTTCCTATTTGGCATGGCTGTATCGCTTCTTTGGCAATGACTGGCTGCTTGCTTTGGCCGCCTACAACGCAGGAGAAGGGCGGGTACTCAATGCGGTTTTAAAAGCGGAGACACGTAATATATGGGAACTGGAGCTTCCGACTGAAACACGCTTTTATGTCGCGCGCTTTGTTGCGCTGGCAAGACTACTTGATATGGCTGACAGCTATCAGTTTCAACTTCCGCCATGGCACAGCGGCAATGATTTGCAAATATTCCGTCATCCGAACGGCTGCTCACTGCCCGCGTGGGCTCAGGCGAAGGGCGTGCCAATGAATGAAGCCAGCCGCTGGAATCCGGCCTGGCAACACCCTGTCGCACAAGGGATAACCAATTGTCCGATCGTCTATAGCAAGGGCAAGGCCCCCACCGCCAACCGGAAAAAAGGGGCGACCGCCATTGCCAAAGCGGTCTCACTGGACAGTCTGCATGACCCCCTTTTGCTTAAAGCTGCCAGGGGGCTTGATATGAGTCGAGGCGAGATCAGACTGGAACGCTTGCCTGATCCTCTTGGGATTCAGCAGAAGCGGCCGCTGATTGCGGCACCATGAAACAGTGGCGCCAGTGGCTCAGTACCGGAGCCAAATCAACCTCTTCCGGATATGACCAGCGAGCCCCGTAAAAACAGAGCTGCCGGCCAATGGCGCGACGATGAGTGATGTCGCAATCCAGCGCAATTCGCGGCAACAGGGCGAGCTTCACCGTTTCGGGTAATTCAAATCGGGCCGGAGCAAGGAAACCGACCCCGCCCGGACCAATGTCTTTGATCACTGCGCGGCCAATGCTCTTGTCAAACAGCAATCCGGAAATCAGCAATCTGGCCGCAATACCACAACTCTGTGACTCGAAAGGCGTTGTTCCATCGTGCAGATACCAGCGCGGTACTTTTCGGCGTGGATCATTGTGCGAGGTATGCAGCGGAAACTCGATCTCAGGGTCGTCCATGGGAAATAATCTCCTTGGCATGGGTGGTTGCCGCTTGCGTTTGGGAGCTGAAAAGTTGCTCCAGATTGGTTTCCGCCTGAGTTGTCATGACCAGCAATTCAATGCGCCGATTACGGCTGCTTTGCGGATTCCGGGTATCTTCCAACATGGTATCAGCCATAGAGACCACCTGCGCGACCCGATCAGACGGCATACCGCCCGCTAGCAATACCCGCCTTGCCATCATGGCGCGGTCTGACGAGAGTTCCCAGTTGGTGTAGTTGTCACCCGCAAACGGTGTACTGTCGGTATGGCCAGAAATCATGACCCGATTCTCGATACGCTGGAAAATGGGGGCCAATGCCATCAACAGGTGACGAAAAAATGGAGTGATACGTGCACTGCCACGGCTATACATTTCCCGATCAGCGTCATCGCGGATCAGGATCCGCAATCCTTGGGGAACAATCTGAATCTCGAGGTTATTGTTAGCTTGCATTTGTTCAGCCAGATCATTGATGAATCCAGCTAATTGCTGCATCTGACCTTCACCTTCGAGCTTTCCAACCAGCAGATTTTCGTACCCGCCGTTAGGCCCATCTGAAAAAATGCTCTGGCGGCGATCCATATGCTTGGGCATCAGCTGCCCCTGCTGATCGAACTTGGGGTTCAGCTCATCGATCACCGAGGGATTTCCCCCCAAATCGACAGGATAGGGGCTATTGCGTATGTCAAACGGGTTGGACTCACTGTCCATGATGCTGTAGTCCCGCAGACGGCTGGCAACAATTTCCCGCTCCTCCTGGTTAGATACCGCCAGGATCCAGAGCACCATAAAGAACGCCATCATGGCCAACGTGAAGTCGGCAAATGCCACCTTCCAGGCACCCCCTCCTTTAGGGGCACTATTACGTCGCTGCTGGCGCTTGACGATAATCTGCTCGTGATTGCGCATTACATTGCCCTGTTGTTCACCCAATCTTCCAGTTCAAGGAAGCTTGGTTTGACTTCAGGTTCCAGGATCTTGCGACCTGAATCGACGGCCAGCAGCGGTGTCTTGCCACGCAACTGGGCAATCAGGATCGACTTGATACACATCAACAGGCTAATACGACGCTTGACCATCTCTTCCATTGCGTTACTGACCGGCTCCAGCAAGCAGTAACAGAGAAAAATCCCGATAAAGGTTCCCACCAGAGCGGCCGCTACATGAACGCCAATGTTACTCAGGGGGCCGTCCAATTGCTGCATGGTGATGATGATCCCCATCACCGCAGCAAGAATGCCGAAGCCCGGGCAGGCCTCGCCTGTCTTGTGCAAAGCATGGGCAGGCTTGAGCATGTCCTCTTCAATGGCCATGATCTCCTGCTCCAGCACGGCATCCAGTTCATGGGGTGTGATCTTGCCCATCCCGAGCAAACGCAGGTTATCGATAATGAAACCAAGCAGTTGGGGATCTTCCGAAATCTGGGGGTACATCAAGAAAACCGAGCTCTGCTGGGGATTTTCAATATGCTCGTCGAGCGCCTTCATCCCTTTGTTGCGTGTCTCCTCCAGCAGTTGATGCATCAGAGTCAACAGCTCACGATAGACCTCGCTCTCTTCGTTATTAGGAGGCTTGAAGCACATTTTGATCTGCCGCCACATTTCGTGCATCACCTCTTTCGAGTTGCCCAGAAACATGGAGCCTACCGCTGCGCCGATGATAATGATGAGCTCGGCTGGCTGCCACAAGGCGAGGAGATTTCCCCCGGCCATCATGAAGCCACCCAGCACACATACTAAAATGACGCCGATGCCAATCTGTTTTTGCATGAATGTTCCCGCACGATACAAGAAGGGTCACCAGTAAAGGTGAAGCACTACTATATGGAGTCGACCAATCGCTGCTTTAGCTGAAGCACACACTGCTTGTGCAGCTGACAAACCCGGGATTCGGTTAATCCAAGCACCAGCGCGATCTCTTTCATATTGAGCTCTTGCTGGTAATAGAGGGCAAGCAATAGCTGCTCGCGTTTATCCAGAGTGGCCAACACCTTGCTGATGGTCATCGCCATATCGACATCATCAGACTCGGTTGTTGGCGCCTTGCCACCATTCTCCAGCCACTCTTCCAGACTCTGTAGCGCTTCAGCCTGGCTGGCATAGGACAACTGGCGCACCTCATCAACCGAACAATCAAGCGCAGTAGCAAGCTCTTGTTCTGAGGGGGCCCGGCCCAAACGATTGTGCAGTTCACGCTGCACCTGATTATGGCCGTGTACCTGCTGTCGCAGTTGACGAGGCCGCCAGTCCAGACGCCGCAGCTCATCGAGCATGGCACCACGAATCCTTTTGAAGGCGTAACTTTCAAACTGGGCATCAGGTTCACTACCATAACGGCGCCACGCCTCCAGCAGTCCCATCATCCCTACCTGTTCCATATCCTCCTGATCAAAACAGGCACTGACCTGGCTACGCAGGTGACAAGCAGCCCTCTTAACCAGAGGTAGATAGCGAGTCAGAATAGCCTGTTCACCAGTACGGGGAATTGTTGGCGTATCCGCAAACTCTTGTTGAGAATCCCAAGCAGAATCAGTCATATGGTAATTACTGTACCAGTACCTTGGTGATCAGCACTTCGTCCAGATAGGGCTTGTAGCCATATCCCTGCACCGTAGTGACCAGCTTGTCGCGCAAAGAGACCTGCAGCTTGGAAATATTCTGCAGCTCGACCTTTACGTCATCATGGGAGCGGTGGCTGAAATACTGCACCATGGCATTGCGGATCAGTGGAGTCAGCTCATCCAGCTTGGCAACCTGCTCCGGGTTGTAGGTCACCAGTGCCAGCTCCAGCACCAGATAATGGGACTGTTCACCCCCTTCCAGACTGATAACGAAGCGCTCCATCGGCTTGAACAGCGGAGTACTGCTCAGCTCTGGCTTTGGCTCTGCCAATCCTAGCCAGACTTCAATCACATCGCGTTTCAACCAGGCACCATATGCCAGCAAAACCAGCAGACACAGGGCAATGACGACAACCATCAACCACTTCATGACACGCCGCATAATGTAAAACCACTCTCGTTATTACGGGTTAAAAATCAGACCAGAGTATTGAGCCAGTCGTGCATCGTCCCCCATTGGGACTCTGGTTCATCCAACCACTGACGGCGGCCAGCCAGGATCTTCTCCTGTTGCCACCGATCCTGCTGCCCCTGCTCGCCACCTTGCCCCACATTGACCTCGACCCCGCCGGCATGATGGGGCGCCAGGCTCATGCGCAAGCGCTCCATCGACTGGATCATTGCATCGCGCACCGCCGGGTTAGTCACATTCAACTGGACATTGAGCCGGTCACCATCGAGCTTGACGGTCAACTCCAATCGCCCGAGCTCTGGTGGATCCAGCCGGATGTGGGCCTGTTTCACCTGTTGATTGACTTGCAGCTCAACCTTGTCCTGAAGCAGGCTAACCAACTGCTGCCCCCACTGGCTCTGGTTGTCTGACAACCGGACAGGGGCCCACTGATAGTCGGCAGGTCGCAACGGCGTCGCAGCGAGTTGGCCAACTGTCAGCTGGCGAGCATCTGGCAGCCTGTTTTCTACCACTGCGGTATCAGGCACATTTCCAGCATCGAAACCGGCAGCCATAACCGGCAAGGTGAAGCGGCCGGGCAATACACCGGTTTGCCCATTTGATTTGGCAAGCAAGGTAGAGAGCGCCTGTTCCGCAGCGGCAGAAACCGTCTCACGACGCGGCATCACCTCTTGCTCGGGCAGCGTGGTCGCACTCCCCATCAAGGCACGAAGAGAGGGCGGCAATTTGTTATCCACCACCACCTGCTGCCCACCAGTGCTACCTTCAGCTCGGGAAAAAGTACGGCTTACACGAAAACCATCAAGATCGGCATCACTTACTCTGACAAAGAGAGGAGGCACATTGGTAAACGCTTGCAGCTGTTCAACCGGGTCGCCTTCCGCTCCTGATTGTTCGCTCTCTGTTTTGTCTACCGGAACATCACTGGCAACCAACTCGGGCAAGGGCAATGCAACCAGAGGGTCAACCACCTCATCCAGCGGTTGATATAACTCCCCTTCACTGCCGGCTTGGCCGGACAAACGGTTCAAGGCCGTGACATCCGGCGAATTCACCGCATCAAAACCGCTAAATTGAATCAATTCCATTGCTCTGTCTCACCGTAAGCAGTCAAGCCTTCACGAATCGAAGAAAGCTGCTGCCACTCCTGTTTACGAATCAAGGTCTCCTGCTCGCAAAGCTGCAATGCTTGTCGATACAACACCCGGGCTTTATCTCTTGCTGGTTGCAACGCAGCCCAGAGTTGGGGATTCCGACTAACTTGAGAGACAAATTGCGCGAAGCGTCCATCGGTTAGCCTGACAGCTTCCCACTGGCCAGCTTGCGCTTGTTGCAGCAATAGCGTACCCAACCCCAATAACTGGCGCTGGCGCGTCTGCAGTTCGGTCTCACGTAACACGGGCGCAATACCTGACATGACGAGCCCCAAAAAGAAGATGAACCAGCCCACAAGCAAAGAGTGGGCCAGACCGATAACCAAGAAATTTCAATATGTTGGGCGTGAGGAAGAACAGAGGGGAAGGAAGTACTACTTCCGTATTAACGAGGATGACGCGCCATTGCTTCCCAACCCTCTTTCAGCTCTTGCAGAATTTTGCGCACTTCGGCAAATCCCTCAACACTGTTGGATACGCTGGTCTCGAACAGTTTCTGACCACAGTAGTCATAAAGACGATGCAGGTTAACCGCCAGCTCGCCCCCCTTATTCATATCAAGCGCACTGTCCAGCCCACCCAAGATCTGCAGACACTTGTTGATGGCCAACCCTTTGCGCTCAAACTGTTTCGCCAAGATATGCCCTTCTGCTCTGGCTATCTCGTCAAGCAAGCCATCCATCAACATCAGTACCAGCTGATATGGATCGGCACTCGCGGCCTTGGCTTCTGTGGCGGCAAATCGATAGGCATCATAGCCATCTTCAGATTCAAACATGGGTCACTCGCTATTGCAGGTTCAAACCAGTTCATCCAGGGGAAAAGCTTAAAGTGCTCCCATGGTCTGCATCATCTGGTTCATGGTGGTGAATTGATTGAGGTAACGCTTGTAAACAGACTCCATCCGTTTATTCAGCGACTCCATCTTATCATCAAGTCGCTTTTGATTGGCTTCCAATGTGCTCTTGCGAGTGGCCATCACACCATTGGTCTTGGAGAAAGGATCGAGCACCTTGCTCATCCGTTTGAGCAAACCATCATCCCCCATCAGCGCCTTGCCCAGCAGTTCAGGGTCCTTCTCGAGCGACTTTTTGAAATCCGAGTCACTAAACACCAGCTTGCCCGACTTCTCGGTTTTGATGCCAAGCTGAGTCAGGGTCATGCCTGCAGGCAGATTGCGAACCGCGTTGGCCAGCGTACCTTTCAAACCTCGCACCGTGGCATCAGACGCCAGTACGCCTTTTGCCTTGATATCGGTGGACGTCTCTTTGCTCAGCAGCTCCAGCAACTCGTTGTAACTATCAACAAATTTCTTCAATGAGCCGGTGACGGCTTCATTGTCATAAGTCACCGTCACCTGCATCGGGCCATCGGTTGGCTTTTGCACCCTGGTGAGATCCAGCGTCAGTCCTTCAACCACGTTTTCAATCTTGTTGGTCGGTGACTTGATCTCCAGCGCGCCGTCGCCAACCCCCATCTTGATGATGGAGTCCTGACCCGGGGTGATCACCTTTCCGGCGAGAAAAGCCTTGCCGAATGCGGAAGCCGGGTCGCCATCATAGGTGGGGGTAAACACCTTGGCAGCCCCGCTCTCTTTACTGGTCAGCACTAGGTTAACCTTGCCATCCGTGCGAACCAGGCTGGCCTTGACCCCCGGATTATCCGCCGCATCATTGATGGCAGAGACCAGACTCTGGGCAGTCGACTCGGCAGGCAAGGTCGCCAAATCGATAGCAAACGCCTTGCCGCCTACGGTAAACGATACTTTGCCGGAGGCTGGCAATGGTGCTTTCTCATCCGCCAGTTGCACCCCGAACTGATGGGCCTGTGCCAGTTGATTGACCTGAAAGTTATATTGCCCCGGGGTCGCCTTGCCATTGCTGGTGACCATCATGATCCCCTCTTGCGAGAGGCTGGCTTTCTGGGCTTGCAACGTCGCCGGCTTGTTCAGGTCTTTCAGCAGAGTCTGAAAGCTGGAGAGTTTGGAGTTGATAGATGACAGCGAACTCTGCTGCGCCTTGACCGTGGCAAGCTGCCCCTTGAGCAGCTTGTCCATATTCTTGCGCTCATTGGTCACCATTTGCATCGCGGCTGAAGCGGGATCGACCTGCATATATCAACTCCTTCGGTATCAGGGCAAGACTTGCTTGTTGAAAAAGGCTGTTACGCCAGCACTTTTCAACCGGCAAGGGGAAGAAAAGAGGCCGCCACACAGGTAGCGGCCCTTATAGCGATTAACGCAGCAGCATGGTAACCATGCCGGTCATCTCGTTGGACTTGCCCAGTACGGACATACCAGCTTGCATCAGCATCTGGTTCTTGGCCATGTTGGTGCTTTCGGTAGCGATATCGGCGTCCATGATACGGCCCTTGGCGATATCGGTGTTCTCTTTCATGTTGGAGAGGTTGTTAACAGTGTGCTCCAGACGGTTGATATTGGCACCCAGAGCAGAGCGTACGCTGGTGATATCCTGCATAAAGGATTCCATCTTGCCCATGGCAACCTGAGCACTTGCTTGGCTGGTCAGGCCGTTGGTCAGGATCTTGGCATCCAGACCACTACCTACAGCCAAAGCCTTCTCTTCCAGCGGCTTCAGGCCTTTATCAAACGCTTCTTGCGCTGCGGTTTGAGCTTTCAGCGCATCTGCCTTGTCAGTATTGTACTTATCTGTTTGAGCGGTGGTCGCTGATGCACCCAGAGCCTTGTAGTCATCTTCTACTTTAGTTAGCGCATCAGTTGCGGCTTTCAGCTTGCCGGCCTGAGAAGTAGTAGCAGTATCTTTTTTATAATCATCTACCGCTTTTACCAGCGCTTTTTCAGCAGCTGACTCCTCTGTGCCACCCACAACCTGCTTCAGGGCAGTGCCGATATCGACAGCCAGGCGCTCGCCTTCGGAGCCACCGATCTGGAAGGTGATCGCACCTTTGGCAAACTTGCCGTTTTTGCTATCCAGCAGGTTTTCGCCACCGAAGGTGGTGTTGCCGGCGATATTTTTCAGCTCTTTGGTCAGCTCGCCAAATTCGGCGTTCATGGCGGCGATATCTTTGTCGCTGCTGGTGCCGTTGGCAGCCTGGGTAGCCAGATCCTTCATGCGCTGAACGATATTGGTCATCTCGTCCATGGCGCCTTCGGCGGTCTGCATCATGGAGATGGCATCCTGAGCGTTGCGCATGCCCACTTTCTGGCTGTTGGACTGGGATTGCAGACGGGTGGCAATTTGCAGGCCAGCAGCATCGTCAGAGGCAGAGTTGATACGCAGACCGGTACCCAGACGCTGCATGGCATTGCTTGCCATTTTGTTGGTGGAGTTCAGCTGGTTCTGGGTGACCATGTTGGCAAAGTTGGTATGAATTGACAGACTCATTTTCGTTTCCTCGAAATGGATGCTGCCACAGGCAGCGTTTGGGTTGACCCCAATGAAGAACGACCACAGCGTCGTGAAAATTAAATCTTTTTTTGCTGAACAGCAGTTTCTCTTGGCCCCCCCCGTTCGGATGCGAAACAGTGGGCCCGCGAGCAGACAGCGCCGTCACTGGCACGAGAGGACATCACAGAGATAAAAAAACCGCACAAGTCAGCTTGTGCGGTTTTTTTACGAGGAGACAGGTCAGCGCTATCAGGTGAGTAACGCAACCACTCCTTGACGAGTGACATTGGCCTGCGCCAGCAGACCGGACATGGTGCCCATATAGCCGCCTTGTGAGAGGCGGGCGGCCAGAGAGGATTGCAACTGTGCCAGCTCCTCCTGTTTCAGGTTCTGACTGCGAGCCTTGACCTTGTCCAGTTGCAGCACCATCTTCTGGCGAAACTGTTTCAACTCCCGTACCGATTGCTCAATCTCGCCAAGCACTTTTTGCAGCCGCTGCCGCTCCTGACGGATTTCCCCTTTGGCAACCCCATCAGCCATGCGGGTCAGCGCTCCGGCCTTGGGCTTGAACTGCACCGGGATCGGGTTGCCTGCCGGGATACGAATCCCCTCCCCCCGGATCAGCACCGGCTCATCCAGTTTGCGGCGATGGGGTTCAGCAACAGAGAGTTCCAGCTTGCCCAGTTCATTCAATCTGGCCTGGATATGCTCTTTACGCAGCGCCCGATCGAGCATGGTGACAACCTCACCCTCTCGCGCTCCGGCCGGAATGGTCACCTCCACCGCACTGTTACTCTGGGGAAACGAGAACACCAGCCGCTCAGCGCTATTTTTGGCACTGAGCAGATCCAGATGCTCGGCACTGAAGCGGGGACGCAGTTCCTGAGCCGATGCGATGAGTCTGGGTTTGAGCTCGTCCGTCAAAGGCCCTCTTGGTTGGGTGACTTTCTCTTCCAGCATTTTTAAGCGATTGGTCACGTCACTGCTGGCCAGCTCGCGCTGACCCAGTTGGCGTTCCAGCCGCTTCAATTCCCCCCAAACCAGATTAAGCGCCTGTTCGCCGCTCTGGGCATGGGCAATGCGCTGTTGCGCAGCACCGATCAGGGCCCATCTGTCCATCCGGATAATATTGGGGTGGCGCTCAGTCTGCTTGCGGTTTTCCGGAGTGTGAGCCTGTGCAGTTGCGCGGCCCTGCAACCTGGGCTTTGCCTGTGGCTCTGCAACGCCTCCAAGACGGGTTTGCTGGACCTGCATCATGACTCCTCTGCTCGTTACGGCATGTAGTTGAACAAGCTAAGACCATTAACCTTGGCAAAAGCTTGCTGCTGCACCTGTAATGCCATCAGGACGTGGGCCTGTCGGGTCGCGGCCTCGGCATAGTCCAGCGACTCTATCTGGTTGCTCACTTCCTTGCTATAGACGCCTTTCTCGGCATGGCTCTCGTCAATCTGATCCAGCAGATTGATCCGGGCACCAATCGTGCTCACCGCCTGGCTGATATTATCTTGCAGCGTCTGGCTGCGATCCAGCATGCCTCGTGCTTGATCGATGGCGTCAGGTGCTGCGTCATTAATTGCCTTCACCATGCTATCGAGTCGTTTGAAAAAATCGTCAGGCTGCAAAAAAAGCTGATCGGCAGTCTGGTTTAACCCCACTGTGACACCTTTGGCAATGCCGACCTCCCGTACCAGATGATCACCCTTGTAGCGATAACCTCCGAAGTCAGTATCTTTTGGGTCAGTCACCTTCACCAAAGCGGTCTCATCCACCTTGCTGCCGCTAAACAGGCTGGAGCCACTTTCGTTGCGGGCATTGACCAAATCCAGCAGGCCATCCTTGATAATGGCGACTTCACTGGCCACCGCCTTGCGATCCCCCTCAGACAGGGAGCCGTTAGCGGCCGTCTGGGTCAACTCACGCAACCGCATCAGCATGTTGGTCATGGTATCGAGCTGCAACTCCCCCTGGGAGAGCTGGCTCTTGGCATTGGCAATATTCTTCTGGTACTGCGCCATCGCCACCTGCTCTTTCTGCAAGCCCAGCAGTTGCACACTGCCAACAGGATCATCTGAGGGCTGAAGAATGCGTTTTTGCGTGGAGATCTGGCGATCGAGGCGGGCATACTCGCCGAAACCATGCTGCAAATTATCGAGCATGCTGAGCTGAATTTGATGGGTACTGATCCGCATGGTTATGACTCTCAGAACATGTTCAGAATGGAGTTGAAGAGCTGTTCGGAGGTGCTGATCACCTTGGCATTGGCCTGATAAGCCTTGGTATACGCCATGATCTTCACCCCTTCTTCATCTGTATTTACACCGCTGACACTGCTCAGCTTGGTCGCCATCTGTTTTTCCATATTGGCATCGGCCTGCATGGTCGCCTTGGCCTGACCACTCTGCACCGCCATCTTGCCCAGCAGCGCACTGTATGCGTTGTACTGGCTATCTTTGATGGTCAGCAACTCCTGCAGGTTGCGGTTATCGCCCTTACCGCCGCCGGTCTTGGCAAAGGCAAGGTCGCTACCGGAAAAACCAGCGACAACGCGCAGGGAACCTGAAGGATTAAGCGGATCGTATGAGAAGAGGGGTTTGCCTTTCGCCCCCTTCAAATCAGAGCCGGTCTCTTGTTTGGCATTAAACTCATCAGCCAGCTTTTTGGCTATCTGATCCAGCTCACCACGCAGTGGACGCAGCACTGTAGTGCGATAATCCATTACCCCCGCCAGAGAGCCACCATGCAATTTAGGCACCTCAAACGTCTGCCCACCGAAAGCGAGGCTGAGTTTATCGCCCGCTAGCGCGAGGGTACTGCTGCTGCTTCCCAGGACCAACGGCTGTCCTTGCGGCAGACTGAGCGCAAACGAACCATCGCTTTGACGATTGACCCGCACCTCCATATAGGCAGACAACTCCCGCACAACCTGTTCGCGACTGTCTTCCAGTGCAGCGGTATTAACTGCCTTGGCTGTCTGATCGCCAATCTGCATGTTCAGCTCAGTCAGTTGCTTCAAGTAACTGTTCACTTGGGAAACCGTGCTGTTCAGCTGATCATCGATCTGCTTTTCCTGGGTGACCATGCTCTCGTCAAGCTGGGTAAATCGGTTGGCGAGCGCCCCTGCTGAACTGACAATCTGGCTGCGCTGTGCCGGTGTTTCCGGACTGTCGAGCGCAGCACTGAGCGAAGCAAAAAAGCTGTCGAGCCCTTTTGCGATATTCATCGACTCACTGCCCAGCAACTGCTCTGTCGTATTGATGTACTGATGAAAGGCATAAGAGGAACCGGTGGCCGCACGGCTACGCCAGTGTTGGGCTACCAGATAGTCATCCGTTACCCTGCGTACCCCTGTCACCTCGACACCGGCACCATTATCCAACCGCCCGAAACCGGACAGACTGCCCATCATGGCTTCCTGACGGCTATACCCGATGGTATTGACGTTCGCGATATTCTGGGCGGTCAGATTCAATGCAATCTGGGCTGCATTTAGTCCGCTGGCGCCGATATTGAGCAGTGACATCAGTCAACCTTCTTCATTTTTACCGAGTTGAGAGGCTGGCTGAATGCAGCCAGGGTCTGCTGCTCTGAAGCGACCACCCCGTCCGGATTCTTTAATGAAGGAGCCAGCTGGTTGACCATCTGCTCCCGCAGACCGATGCCACCACGTTTGACCATGCTCATCGCCAACTGGCTGTCATACATATCGCGATAGAGGGATTGTCCCTTGATAATCTTGTCGTCCTCATCCTGCAGGGCATCCGTCGCCGAGCGCATATGTTTGAGCACGGTTTGCAGAAAACTGACTTCAAACTGACCGGCTGCAGCATCCAGCGCGGCACGCTGATCCGGGTTGCTTTTGATTTGCTGCAATTCATTGAGATCCTGATAAAAACCGGGATCCGAGCTAATTCTTGTCATGATAGTCCTTAGATAACCACCAGCTCACCCTCAAGGGCACCAGCCTCATTGAGCGCTTGCAAGATGGCCATAACATCATCGGGGGTTGCCCCGAGTGAGTTGACAGCCTTGACGATCACTTCCAAGGAAGTACCATCCGGCCAGACAAACATGTTGTTACGTTCCCGATCGACCTGGATCTTGGAGTTGGGGGTCGTTGTGGTCTGCCCGTTGGAGAAGGCGTTGGGCTGACTGACCGTCTGACTCTCGCCAATGGTCACCGTCAGACTGCCATGACTGACGGCAGCCTTGTGAACCTTGACCCCCTGCCCCATCACCACAGTACCGGTTCGACTGTTGAAGACCACCTTCGGCCGCTCCTGACCCGGATCCACCTTGATATCTTCCAACAGTGCCATAAACGCGATGCGCTGACTCTCGTCCCTGGGAGCAGCAACCTGAACCCGCCCGGCACTCACCGCGCGGGCAACCGGCCCCAGCTGATGATTGATGGCACGCTCCACATTGCGGGCCGTCTTGAAGTTGGGTTGATGCAGATTGAGGGTCACTTCCGGCTTTTCGGCAAAATTGCTGACCACCTCTCGCTCGATGGTGGCGCCATTGGGGATAATCCCGGCTGTCGGCACGTTAATCGTGACCGATGAACCTGATTGCCCTTCCGCTTTCACCCCGGCGACAACCAGATTGCCCTGCGCCACGGCATAGACTTCACCGTCGATACCACGCAGGGGGGTCAGCAGCAGAGAACCGCCACGCAGACTCTTGGCATCACCAATGGAAGTCACGGTTACATCGAGCAACTGCCCCTTGCCAGCCAAGGCGGGTAGCGTGGCCTGAACCGAAACGGCTGCCACGTTCTTGAGCTTGGGATCGATATCGTCCGGTAACTGCACACCAAACTGTTTGAGCATGTTGGCCATGGATTGGCCGGTAAATTTGACCTGGCTTTTGTCGCCGGTCCCGGAGAGACCGACCACCAGACCATAACCCACCAGCTGGTTGGTTCTCAGCCCCTGCACATCGGCAATATCCAGCAAGGCTCGTTTGGCCGGTGCGGCAGCCTGACTAAACCAGGGCAAGCAGAGACACAGCAGGGCGATAAACCATCTGTTCATGTGATTCCTCAAAATGGCGCAAACGCCGAGCTAAAGAAGCGGCCCAGCCACCCCATCTGGTTACTGTCTGCAAGGGCTCCACGACCGGCATAGGTGATGCGGGCATCGGCAATGCGCTGGGACGAGATACGGTTGCTCTGATCAATATCCTCAACCCGCACCATGCCGCCCAAGCGGATATACTCATCCCCCTGATTGAGGCGGATCCACTTTTCACCGCGGATCCCCAGCACACCATTGGGCATCACTTCTGCTACGGTCACGGTAATGGAACCTGCCAGGGTATTTTGCTGACTGGAGGTCGCTCCACCATCAAAATCCCGATCCGCACTGAGGGCGGCCCCCCAGTCGGGGCGCAGTTTACCGCCAATAGAGGGGGCCGGCACATTCATGCTGCTGTTTTTGCTCATGCTGGTATTGGCTTTCTTGCTCGACTGGGTACGCTCTTCCAACACCACGGTGAGAATGTCACCAACACGGTAAGCACGCCGATCCTGAAACAGGGTCATCATGTAGTTGCCCCGATAGAGGCCACCATCTTCGCCCTGCGCAGTCGCGGTCACCTTGGGACGGGATGGTGCCCATTTCTCGTCACCCGGCTCGGGTGCCTGCAGCTCATAGGTGGCACAGCCGCCCAGCAACAATACCAACCAGATATAACGCAGCATCGACTTCATCATTACAGTGCCTGAGTGACAAACTTGAGCATCTGGTCGGCAGAAGAGACCACCTTGGCATTCATCTCGTAAGCCCGCTGAGTCGTGATCATGTCGACCATCTCCTCAACCACGTTCACGTTGGAACTCTCCAGCGCGAATTGCTTGACGGCCCCCATCGCCTCCTCACCAGGCACACCTTCAATCGGCTCACCGGACGCGCCGGTTGCACGGTAGAGGTTGCCACCGAGCGCTTCCAGACCGGCCGGGTTGGCGAAGTTGGTCAGGGTGATACGGCCCAGCTCGACACTCTCTTGCTGACCCGGCAAAGATGCACTGACGGTACCATCCGTACCAATGGAGATCTTGGTAGCGTTATCGGGGATCTGGATCTGCGGTACCATGGGCAAACCATCCGCGTTAACCAGTTGCCCCTCGGCATTGCGATGCCATTGACCATTGCGGGTATAGGCCGTCTCGCCATCCGGGCGCTCGACGCCGAAGAAACCGGCACCGACCACCGCCATATCCAGCTCCTGATTGGTATTCTGGAATTGGCCGGAGGTGAAGACCTTCTGGGTACCCACTACCCGCACACCATTACCCATCTGAATACCGATAGGCGCCAGATTCTGCTGATCCTGCTGAGCACCCGGCTGGCGCTGCACCTGATAGAAAAGATCTTCAAATGCCACCCGATCGCGCTTGAAACCGACCGTGTTCACGTTAGCTAGGTTGTTGGAGATACTGGACATCTTGGCATCTTGTGCCGACAGACCTGTTTTACTGACCCATAATGCTGCGTGCATTGTTATTCCACCTTATTCATCAAGCCTCATCCACTGGGATGTGGCAAGGCATCGGGTATCTGCCCGATGCCGTCAAAATCAACCCTGACCGGAAATCAATTTGGCTCCCTGACGAGCCTGATCATCCGCTGCTTTCATCAACTTGACCTGCAGTTCGAAGTTGCGGGTCAATGACATGCTGCTCACCAATTCATCCACGGCATTGACGTTGGCCCCTTCCAGAAAACCGGATGCCATCACCACCTGGTCACTGACCTCTGCATCCTCTCCCTGACGCATCCGGAACAGACCGTCATGACCTTTGACCAATTCGGCTGGCTCTGGATTGACCAGTTTCAGACGCCCCACATCGAGCCGGGCGCCGCCCCCCGGAGGAGTGATACTCAGAGTGCCATCCTTGCCGAAACTGATGTCACGATAAGCGGGCAGCACCAGCTCGCCACCTTCCCCCAGTACCGGCCGGCCATTGAGGGTCAACAGCCCGTCAGCATCCGCTTCCAGGTTACCAGCACGGGTATAGGCCTCTTTGCCATCCTCAGTCTGTACGGCAAGAAAGCCTTCGCCACGAATCGCCACATCCAGCTTGCGACCGGTCTGCATCAGAGGGCCAACCTTGAAATTGGTGCCCGCCATCTCCTCCTTGGCCATCACCCGACTCTGGTAACCATCGCCAGTCAGGGCATAAGCCGAAACCCGCTCAAAATCAGCCCGAAAGCCGGCTGTGTTGACGTTGGCCAGATTATTTGCACGGATCTGCTGAGCCATCAGGGTATGTTGTGCCCCGGACATGGCTGTGTAGATAAGCTTTTCCACGGATTACCCTTAGAAGGAGTTGAACAGGATCTGGCTCATCTTGTCAGCCGAACTGATGGTCTTGGCGTTGGCCTGATAGTTACGCTGGGAAGTCATCAGGCTTACCAGTTCACCGGTCAGATCAACGTTGGAGCTCTCATAAGCCCCGGCGGTCAGCTTGCCCATAGTGCCGGTTCCCGGAGCCCCCAGTACAGGCTGCCCTGAGCTGAAAGATTGCTGCCAAGAGGTATTGTTGGTCTGCAGCAGGCCATTGGGATTGGTGAAGTTCGCCATCACGACCTGCCCCTGCAACAGGCGCTGACCGTTGGTAAAGGTGGCGTAGACACCGCCGTCCCCATCCACACGCACCTCCGTCAAATCCCCAGCAGTATAACCATTCGACTGGTTGCGGGTGGCATTAAAGTCAGAGGCATACTGGCTGACTCGCGCCATGTCCAGCTTAAGTGATATTTCTGTAGCGCCATCCGGCTTCAGTTCGAGATCAGGAAACGATGCTGGTGACTCTAATGTACCGTTTTTATTGAATACCATATTAACTACCCCCCCCGCCGGTTTACCGTTGAAGGAGTAATGCACATCCCACTTATTAGGATCTGTTTTGACAAAATACTGGGTCACAGTGTGTTCTGTGCCCAAAGAGTCATAAACCTTGCTGGATTGGGAATAGTTAAAGGTCTCTGACTTTGTCGGGTCGAACTTATTAGCAGCTACCGTCTGATCAATTTTGCTGGCATCAGCTTTGAGGTTTGCCACAAACTCCAGTTTGTCGGATGGCTTGGCAGGCAGGCTGCCCGCCTTGACCTGGATATCACCAACCACACCAGATTGCAGCTTGCCCGCGTCATCAGTGGTATAACCTTGCAACCGCATACCGCCTGCAGTGGTCAGGTAGTTGGCATTATCACGCTGGAACATACCGGCACGGGTATAGGACGTCTGGCCGCTGCCATCTTTCAGCACGAAGAAACCACTGCCAGAAATCGCCAGGTCCAGCCCGCGACCGGTACGAGTCATATCACCATTGCGGTCAAAATTCTGGGAGACGTTGTTCATCTCGACACCGCCAGCCTGACCACCACCGTAAATTGCCGCAAATTCGGCACGGCTGGATTTGAAGCCCGCGGTACTGGCATTGGCTACGTTGTTACTGATAATACTCAATTCCTGGTTTACGGCGCGCAGGCCGCTCAATCCGATACTGAAAGACACAGTGTCGCTCCTCTCTGATTACGCTGATTTGCCGAACTGGATTGCACTGAAGAGCGGGACATCGCCCACACCGGCAACCTGCAGCATGATTTCTCCCGTACCGGGCAAGGCAACACGTTCCACCTTGCTCGCCACATAATTTTTGGCCCCCACCAGGGTCTTGCCTGCCGAGGCCTTGACCTCAAAGCGGTACTCCCCGGCAGGAAGAGGGGGCAATTCATAATCCAGCCCACCCGCCTTGCTGTCACCCCAGCTCTTGCTCGCTACCAGCACGCCATGCTGGTCATATACCTTGAGATCCACCTGTTCCGCCACACCTTGCAACTCGATCTGACCGCGGATCTTGTGCTCTTGCTGCTGCTTGAGGGTTTTGCTAGGCACCATGACCTCTTTGTCGACCAACGCGGTACTCTCTAACACCTGCTGGGTATCCATCTTGGTATTGCTCTGGAGCTGGAGCTTCTTCAGCCCTTCGACCCCTTCAACCATGCTGAACTGGGCAAGCTGAGCCACGTACTGGGCACCATCAAGCGGGTTGGTGGGATCCTGGTTCTGGATCTGCGCCACCATCATCTGCAGAAATTCATTGCGCAGTTGCATGCCACCATTTTGGCTGGCTTGCACATCCTGGGCAGCACCGCTGCCATTGCTGGCGATCTTGGGATCGGTATTGGTCTGTGTTGTACCGCGCGCCGTATCCAGACTGCTTATCTGTGGCAGACTCATGGCTTAGGCTCCCTGACCAAGACGCAACAAACCTTGCTGCATACTGTTGATGCGGTTGATCACCTCCACCGAGGTTTCAAAACCACGAGAGGCGCTCATCATGTCAGCCATCTCTTCCACCACGTTGACGTTGGAGTAGTAAACAAAACCATCCTGATCAGCCATCGGGTTGGTCGGCTCCAGCCGTTTCTCGACCTGACGGTCGGACTGCACGATACCCGCCACTTGCACCGACGCAGCCCCGAGGCCATCGGCATCCTGAATCTTCTGATAGAGAGTGGAAAAAACCGGCTTGATGGCACGAAACGCAGCATCTTCACTGGCGGCAGCGCTATCCACGTTGGCCAGGTTGGAGGCTACGGTATCCAGCCGCACGGTCTGGGCACGCATAGCACTGCCTGCGATGTCATAAATCTTGTTGAACGACATGGTTAACGGCCCTCAATCGCCTTGGCGATACCGGTAATTTTCATATTGAGGAAGGTGAGGCTGGTCTGGAAATCGGTGGCATTGTTGGCAAACTTGCCCTGCTCCACGCCCAACTCAGCGGTATTACCATCCATGGAGACCTGATAAGGAATGCGATAGAGGGGGTGACGCATATCGTCACGCATGGCGCCCTGGCTGATAGCCTGGCTCTCTTCACCCGCAGCAACTTGTTGGGCGACACGGCCCAGAATCGTCTTATAATCGACATCCCGAGCCAGATAGCCCGGTGTATCCACGTTGGCCAGATTCCCCGCCAAAATCCGCGCCCGCTCAGCCCTGACATCGAGGGCATAAGGGTGTACGCCGAGGGCGCTGTCAAATGAGATACTCATGCTTCATCCTTTATCGTTCACTCAGACCGGTGTTTTCCTTATCAAGACTCATGCCAATCATGAAAAGACCTGATATCAAGCGGTTAGCGCACCTCATTAACCTCAATACAGCGAGAAATGAGGAAGTACGACTTCCCGTGTGGAAATTGGCCGGTGTGCTTTGGTTGCTATCAGGCGCGCCAGCCCATGGCACGCCGCAAGCACAAAGCGACATGCTTGAGCAGTTGCTTGAACAGGATGCCCGTAAAAGTCTTGAGGGCTACATCACCCAGCAGGGATGGCCTGTAACCACAGGAGAATTTCGAGTCTGGCTTGCCCCTTCCGTCGAGCATCTCCCTCCCTGCCCCTCACATTCCCTCTCGTTACAAGCAGGTGGCCAATATCGGCAACCCTGGGGACGACGCCCCTATCTCATCGAGTGCACCGACCCCGCCTGGCAGGTGCGCGGGCGGGTAGAGGTCTCGTTACTGTTGCCGGTCTGGGTTGCTGCACGGGATATCGCAAAAGGTCAGGCCATCAGTGCCAGCGATCTGGTGGAGAAAGAGCTGGATGTCAGCCGTATACAACGCGGGTTTATCCCGAGCAATCACTCCCTGCTAGGCCATAAAAGCAACCGGCATCTGAGAAGCGGACAGCTCATCGGTGAGCTCGATTTACAAAAGAGTTGGGCGGTCAAACAGGGAGAAGGGGTACTTATTCGTGCAGGGGAGGGCGAGTTCTCCGCCACAACCAGAGGGGAAGCCCTCGAAAATGGCAGAATTGGCGATGGCATTAAAGTGAAAAATCTTAGCTCAGGCAAGCAGATACAGGCATGGGTGGTAGATAAAGGAGAGGTGGAAACCCGTTTTTGAACCCAGGCCACTATTTGATTCAAGTTTGACAAACCTTGGGTCGCTTGTCATAGACAGACCATCAGGAAGTTACGTTATGAAAATTACCCGAACTGACCCGCTCTATATTCAAAACCAGTCTGGCCGCAAACCGGATGTGACGGCCAAACCGGAAACCAAATCTTCACAGTCATCCGAAGCTCGGATCAGCAGCACAGCGCAGTCAGTCGCCAACGCCCGCAGCCAGCTGGCCACCACATCCGACGTCGACATGGACAAGGTCAACGAGATCCGCAAAGCCATCAGTGAAGGCAAGCTGGAGATCGATCTGGATGCGCTGGGTCAAGCCATTCTGGATATGCATCGCCGATGAGCGTGGATACCAAGGCCACCGTCAAGGCATTGCTCCTCGGGATCCAGCAGGATTACGGCCACTATACCGAACTCACAGCCCTGTTGCTGCGCCAGCATGCACTGCTGGCAAGCCACGATGTCGATGGTCTGCAAGTCCATAACGAACAGCAGACCGAACTGATGGCCAAGGTGACACAACAGGCAAAATTGCGTTGCCAGCAGCTGCAGGCATTGGGCCTCAAACCCGATGAGAAGGGGATGACCACCCTGATAGCCAAGCTGCCACTTCCCCTGCGCACCACGGTAGCCAATCAATGGCAACAGCTTGAACAGCTGCTGCACCAGTGTCTGCGCCAGAATGATCTCAATGGCCGTCTGCTGGCAGGCCAGATGGAGACGATTCATTCACTGTTGGGACAAGATTCAGGTTATCGCGACCCGGACAGCATTACGGATTAACCTTCCGCCTTACTCTTTACAGGTCAGGTGACGCAAACTCGCCAGCTCATCCAGCTGTAGCTGATCCCGCCTCTCCTGCTGCTGACGAGCAACATCATCACGTCTTGCCAGCAATAGCTCCAGCCCCTTGACCCGTCCGAACTGCCGGACCAGCTCCCCTTCGTGGCGCTCCAGATCCAGTCTGGCCAGCGCCGATTGCTGCACCTGATGGGAGAGCAAACGGCGCAACTGGCCATCCATCTGTTGCTTGTTTTGCCATAGCAAAGGGTGAAACTTGTCGGAACCGGGTCGCAACGAGGAGATCACTTCCTGCAATTTGTGTGCTCGCTGCTCTTCCCGCAACGCCAGCTCCCGCAAACGCTGACGCTCAGCACCAAGATTTTCCAGCTCTTCCTGTTGCAACCCCAGATAAGACTTCAGCATAACGAATCCTTATCCCTGCCCCAGCACCTGCTTGAGACCAACCATCACCTGTTCAAAGGCCATCTCTTCATGCAAGCCTTGCTGCAGGAATGCGGCAATCCCCGGATAACGCTGAACAGCCTCATCCATCTGCGGATCGGCCCCGGGTTGATAACCGCCCAGTGGCAGCAGTTCACGCACCTGCTGATAGCGTCCCCACAGCTGGCGCAAGGTGACCGCCAGCTTTTGCCATTCGGCAGGCACGACTTGTGGCATGACCCGACTCACCGAGGCACCGATATCGATGGCTGGATAGTGGCCCTCTTCCGCAAGACGGCGGGTCAGCACGATATGACCATCGAGAATGGCGCGCGCCGCATCGACCACCGGATCCTGTTGGTCATCCCCTTCCGCCAGCACGGTGTAGAAAGCACTCAGACTGCCATCCGGATGCGTGCCGTTACCGGCTCGCTCCACCAGCTGGGTCAGCATGCTGAATACCGAGGGCGGATAGCCCCGGGTCGCGGGGGGTTCACCGATAGCCAACGCAATTTCCCGCTGCGCCTGGGCATAGCGAGTCAGTGAATCCATCAGCAGCAGCACATCCTGCCCCTGCTCACGGAAATACTCGGCAATCCGGTGGCATAGCTGGGCCGCTCGCAGCCGCATCAGGGGAGATTGATCTGCTGGCGCCGCGATGACCACGGCGCGAGCCAGACCTTCCGCCCCCAGACTGTGCTCGATGAACTCGCGCACCTCACGGCCCCGCTCACCAATCAGCCCCACCACCACAATCTGGGCGGCGGTATTGCGGGTCATCATGCCCAGCAACATACTCTTGCCGACCCCCGAGCCGGCGAACAGCCCCAAACGTTGACCCTTGCCAACCGTCAGCAGGCCATTGATGGCACGGATACCAACATCCAGTGGTTCACGTACCGGGGTTCGCAATAGTGGATTGGGGGGAAGAGCAAACAGGGGAACACTGTCACCAACGTCGGGTAACGGCTGCCCGTCGAGGGGCTGCAACAGTCCATCGAGTACCCGCCCCAGCAGATGACAACCAAGCCGAACAGTTTCTTCTCCATCGATCGGTTCGACCTGGGCCCCCGCGAAGAGGCCACTCATCGGCTGCAGCGGCATCAGGTAAGAGATATCCCGGTTAAAACCGACCACCTCGGCCAACAGCGGTGCACCACTTGCAGTGCTGACACGACAACGCTGCCCCATCACCAGTTGGCAGCCGACTACTTCCAGAGTCAAACCGGTGACTCGCACCAACCGGCCAAAACGACGAAATGCGGGCAGTTCATCCAGATTATCCAGCGCACTGGTCAGTGCCTGCTGCAAGGCTTCATGCATCTTGCGGCACGTCCAGCGAGCTGTTGAGCTGTTCGATGCAGGTTGCCAGACGGGAGCTGGTGCTCACCTCGACGACGGCAGCGCGGGTTTCGATACGGGCATCCCCTACCCCGAGCGCTGCATCAACTTGCAATGGCCACCCTTCGCAGCGAGTCACCCCCTGCTCGGCGAGTCGCTGTCGGTCTTCCTCGTTGAGGTAGATCACCAGCTCTTCCGACTCACTCGGCAAAGTAGCCAGCGCCTGCTCGACCTGATTCATCACCTGCTGCGGATTGAGGGTAAACTCCGCCATGATGACCCGCTTGGCAACCTGCGCTACCAGCTGGGCAATCAGCTCTTTCTGCTCGGCCATTCGGGCCCGGCTCAGTGACTCCCACTGCTCTTGCAGCTTGGCAAACGGCAACATCGCCTGTTCGAAGGCAGCGCGCCCCTCTGAAAGGCCCTGAGCAAACCCGCGGGTTTGCCCTTGTTGCAAACCGGTACTCTCGCCTTCCTGCAGGCCGCTGGTCAGCCCTTGCTGATAACCAGCTTGATAACCTTCGTCGTGGCCTTGCTCCAGCCCCTGCTGGTAACCATATTCAAACTGTTCTTGTTGACTCTGTGCTTCTTCCCCGCTCTGACCGAGCGCAGGGAAGCGATACAGTCTGGTCGCTCCAGGCACCAATTTACGCACATACTGGCTCATAAATGCCTCCTGTTAGCTGACGGTAGGCTCTTCGAACAGTTGGAACTCGATCTCGCCCTGCTCCACCAACTCGCGGACCAATTGCATGACCTCCTCTCTTGCCTGTTCGACCTTGCGCAAAGAGACACTGCCCTGGTTCTGGATCTGATCGTCCAGCGCCTGAGCCATACGTTTCGGCATAGCCCCCAGAATAACTTTGCGGAAGCCAGGGTCGGTATTCTTGAGAGCCAGTGCCAGCAATTCGCTGGGCAATTCCTGCACCAATCGCTGCAAGGTGTCGTCGCTCTGACGGCGTAACGTCATAAAGTCGAACATGTTCTTCTCGATCTCAAACGCCATATCACCATCGTGCTCACGCAGCAGGGACAGCATCTGCTCCTTGTCACCCTGATAACGGTTGAGAATATCGGCTACCTGCCGCACCCCGTTTACCTTGGCACCGGATTGATCCGCCACATAGGTGAGGCAGCGATCCAGCGTCAGCCTGAGCTCGCCCAGCACATGTTCACTGACACTGGTGAGACTGGCGACACGCACCAACAAATCATCGTGTACCGATCCGGGCAAGGCATCTAGCACGGCGGACGCAGTCTGAGGCGGCAGGAAGGCCAGCAGCACAGCCTGCATCTGGGGATGCTCATTACGGAAGAAACGAGCTAGTACATCGGCTGGCACCCACTGCAAACGCTGGATATCCTGACTCATCACATCGCCATACAAACTGTCGAGCAGGCTGCGGGAGAGACGTTGGCCCAACGCCAGATCCAGCGTCTGCTCCAGATACTCCCGTGAGGCACTGCCAATACCGCTCTGCTCACGGTATTGATTGAAGAACTGTTGCAATGTCCATTTCGCTTCGATAGCACTGACGCCAGAGAGCGCGGCCATCTTGGATATCAACCGCTGCACCTCGTCACGGGAGAGCTTCTGCATCACCTTGGCTGCTGACTCTGTCCCCATGCTCAGCAACAAGATGGCGGCCTTCTCAAGGTTGTCGATATCGATATCGACAGCACTCTGATTCAAGTTAACGCTGTTCATTGCCACTCACCCACGCTTTGAAAACCTCCGCCACGCGGGCGGTATCTTTTTCCACCAACAACTGCAAATGCTTGAGTTGCACTTCAAGTTCAGATCCCGGCTCTGGCAGTGAGTCCAAATCCAATGATGTGAATTGGGGTTCAATCTCATTGTCTGCATGGATCAAGCCACTGGACAATGTGACCGGAGGTTGAAGGTCATCACTGCGCATCGACAATCCGACGGTGGGCTCCAGATCTTCCTCAGTCTCACTCATTTCCATATCCGGCTGCTGCTGGGTACGAACCAGATGTTTCACCAGCGGACGAATACCGAAGAAGACCAGTGTCAGGCCAAGCAAACCGCCGACCAGATAACGCAGGGAGTCTTGCCAGTAAGGGGTTTCCCACCAACTGGATTCGGGCGCGGCTACTTGTACTGCACCATTGAAATCGAAGGCCTGCAGGCTGATCTGATCGCCACGCGTCTCATCGAAACCGACTGCACGTTCCACCATATGACGGATCTGTGTCAGTTGCTCGGCACTCCAACCTCCTTCTGGTGCGATCTGCTGGTTAAGCAGAATGGAGACGTTAATTCGCTCCAGCCGCCCCTGCTGGTAACGGGTGTGCACTATGGTGCGACTGTTTTCGTACTGCTTGCTGATTTCCTGACGCTCGGTACGAGTGTCGTTCTGTTGTGTCGCGGTATTGGCATTTGCATTGCCTTTGTCAGCACCAGCCTTTTCATCTTTTGCCGCCGTTTCAGGCGGGCGGTTGGATAACGCCCCCGGGATCCCCATCGCCAGCGCATCGATAGTCTTGTCGGACTTGTTGGACTCTTGAGTCACCACACCTTGCGGATCGAGCTGCTGCTGGGTCTCTTCGACGGCATTGAAGTTCACGTCTGCCGCGATCTGCACCTTGAAATTGGTGCTGCCCAACATGGGATAGAGCATGTCATTGGCACGCTGACGGATATATTGTTCCAGCTTGCGGACATACTCCATCTGTTGGACGCTTTGCTTGCCAAAACCGACCTTGTCCCCCAGCTCTGCGCTGAGCAACTGGCCGGATTGATCAACCACGGTCACGGCACCAGGTTTCATTCCGGAAATGCTGCCCGCCACCAGGTTGGCTATCGCTTCGACCTGACCCGCTTCGATGGATTGGCCCGGTTGCATATCGAGCATTACGGACGCGCTGGGTTTCTCCTCATCGCGTCCAACGAATAGCGTGCGCTTCGGAATAGCCAGATGAACACGGGCACTGCGCACGGCATCGAGCGCTATGATGGTGCGGGCCAGCTCCCCTTCTAGGGCATGACGATAACGCGCCCCTTCCATAAATTCGCTGGTACCCAACCCGGTTACGTTGTCCAGCCCTTCCAGACCCGACGGCATGGCTGCACGCACCCCTCGCGCAGCAAGTGCCATCCGGACATGAGCCAGCTGATTTTCAGGAACCAGTACCTGACCGGTGCTCTTTTCCAGACGGAAAGGTACCTGCTCTTTCTCCAGCATCTCCATGATGTTGGCGGTATCGTATAGCTCCTGTTTGCCATACAGAGGCACATAGTTTTTGCTGGAGGTCCAAAGGATAACGACTATGGTACCGGCCACAATGGCAGCCAGCAGAGCAATAGTCAGGATCGATTTATTGTCACGGGAGAGAGTACGCCAATTGCGTAGCCCCTCTTGCAACCTGATTTTGAGCGAATCAGGGGCGGCCCCCTGAGGGGATGTTACCAGTTCAGTCATCTGTTACCTCAGAGCGGCATGCGCATAATGTCGTCAAAACCGGTCATCAGCTTGTTGCGAACCTGCATCAAAGCTGAAAAACTCAAGCCGGCTTTTTGACTCGCCACCATGGCTCCCACCAGATCATCGCTCTGTCCGGCATCGACCGATGCCATCAATTTTGAGGCAATATTTTGCTGTTCATTGACACGCCCGACTACGTCGTGCATAGCCTCTGAAAACGATGCTCCCGATACATCACTATTGGATTCGATGGACGGTGTCTGACTGGCGACACGCTGCATTTCCTGCATCTGTTGCAGGAGTGTCACCTGCGATGACATCATTTGAATCTTCACTCTTTATCCCTCTGCTTGAATCTGCTGTTCAATATCAATGCCTTGCTCACGCATCGCCGCAAGCTTGTAGCGCAGTGCCCGGGTTGTCATGCCCAGTGCATCGGCTGTGCGGGTACGATGGCCACGAAAGCGGCGCAAGGTCTCTAATACAAATTGGAACTCGGCATGCCGCCGGGTTTCACTCAACCCCTCGGGAGCATGCCACGTGTCTGATGTGACTGTTTCTTGGGGAAGAATACAGTTTGGCAACATCAAATCGACGGACTGTATATGCAAACCGCGCGCCATAATTAATGCGCGTTGCATAACATTATCAAGCTCTCGCACATTTCCTGGCCATTCATAAGACAACAGCAATTGGCACGCCTGCTTACTCAGGCGATAACCCTGCTGAGGTGCATAACGCTCAAGAAAATAGTTGGCCAGAGGAATAATATCGTCAGGGCGATCACGCAATGCAGGCCAGCTCATAGGCAAAACATCAAGACGATAAAACAGATCTTCACGGAACAATCCATTAGCAACCAAAGTACGCAGATCTTTATTGCTGGCGGCAATGATACGAACATCCAGCGCAATCGTTTGATTACTACCAAGCCGCTCCACTTCTTTCTCCTGCAAAACCCGTAATAACTTTGCTTGCAGGTTCAAAGATAATTCAGATATTTCGTCCAATAACAGGGTACCCCCCTGTGCCAACTCAAACTTGCCAGGTTGGGCAGATATAGCACCGGTAAACGCACCTTTATTATGGCCAAAGAGAATCGATTCGAGCATTGTCTCAGGAATGGCAGCGCAATTAATTGCAACAAACGGTTTTTCAGACCTGACTGACATATCATGAATATAACGGGCCAACCGCTCTTTACCGGTGCCTGACTCACCACCAATCAGAATGGTGGCGGAGGTTTTGGCGGCACGTCGAGCCAGTTGCAAGACCTGCAGGCTCATGGGCGACACAGCGATAAGATTGGGGATCGCCTGACGAAGGCGTAAAGCACCACGTACAGCATCGAGCAATTGCTGGGAACGGAAGGGTTTGACAATATAATCTATAGCTCCGGCACACATGGCCTCTGCAGCAATTGCGGCCTGATGCTCATTAACCATAATGACACTATCGAGCCCTTCAAACTCATGCAGAATACGTGGCCCAAGCTCGGTCATGGCATCCATATCGAGCAATATAAGATGAACATTATTGCCAGCAATAATGCTCTTTGACTGTTTTACAGAATTAACCGTTGATACTCTAAGGCCTTCTCTGGAGAGAATATTTACAACCTCATTCCTAGCGACTAACGGTTGAATCAATAATATATGTGGTTCAGCACAACCATCACCACACAACCCGATTGTTTTATTTATTGATAATCCCGAAGACATAGACGTCTGATACCTGTGACTGTGGATAGGACAATCAATAGAGCTGAATTATCAGACACAAAGGAGAAATACAAATTCGCACTTAAAAAAGTGAACTTTGTATCTAGATGGTAACAAAAATGTATCCAAATTTACCTTGGTAACCCCGCTGTCATTAGCTTTCATGCTGTTAGACCGGAGGCTTTGCGTCCTGACTTTTCAGTTCAGTTTGCCCTTACAATGTGATAACACGCCCGACCTGATTGCCTAGGCGTGTAGCAACACAATTAATATTGTTTTTGTTATTTAACTTTCACACATTGCTGCGTCAATTTTCGCCACATCATATAGTATTCATACGGCAATTCAAGCAAAGGCGGAAAAAACACTTCCCCATCAGCGCATTTATCCAACAGCAATTAACCAAGTGTACCAATTACCTCCACCCGTAATTCTTCAGGTATCTCATTGTAAGACAGCACTTTGAGGCCTTTTGAGAATGATCGTGCATAACGGGCCATAAGCGGTCTCAGTTGTGGCATAACAACCAACACAGGGGCATGCCCCAACTGCTGCAACTGCTCCTTCACCAACGGCATATTTTGCTGCAATTGGGCCAGCAGTTGTGGATCAACCGGGAAGCTGTCCAGCTGGATTTTGCCCTGCTGTTGTGACTGATTCATTGCAGCCAGCAATGTCTGCTCAAGGCGATCATCCAGCGTAAACGTAGCCAGCACATCGCGATTACCAATGGCCTGCCGCACAATCTGGCGCTTCAAGGCACAGCGCACATCGGATGCCAGCAAGACAGGGTCTTTGGTCAGCTCGCTCGCATCCAGTAGCGTCGTGGCAACCGTTCGTATATCGGTCAGACTGACCTGCTCCTTTAGCAATTGACGAAACACTCTCAATTGCTGCATCTGGGTCAGCGCCAGATTCAGCTCTTCAGCCAACCGGGGGGACTGACTGGCGAGATATTGGCCCAGTTTGCCAACTTCATCGTGACCAAACAGTGCATCAAGTTGTTCACGCAACAACTTGCTGGCGTGAGTGGCAATCACGGTGGCCGAATCTACCACCGAGTAACCAAGATTCAGGGCCTTGGCCTTTTGCTCCGGGGAGATCCAGACCGCACTCATGCCGTAGGCCGGGTCCTGGGTCAACTCGCCATCTAGCGCGCCATAGGTCTCACCACTGCTGATGGCCATCAAGCGCTGGCAATCCACATTCCCCATCGCCAACGCGACACCGGACAACTTGATCCGGTACTGATCCGGCTGCAACTGCAGATTGTCGCGCACCCGTATCTCGGGGAGCAGAAAACCGTACTGCTCGGAGAGGGTTTTGCGGATCCCGCGCACTCGTGCAAGCAGTTCAGCCCCTTTATCCGTTTCAGCCAATGGCACCAGACGATAACCAAGCTCGATGGCGACCGTATCGACTGGCGGCAAATCCTGCCACTCCAGTGCCTGCTGTTCAGGCTGAATCATTTGACGAGTCAGCTCTTGTGCTGCATCCAGATCCGGCACATTGACGGCTCGCTTGCTGACACTCCAGCCAGTCCAGGCCAGTACAGCTGCGAAACTGAGGAATGCGAGCATCGGCATCCCGGGCACCAGACCCAGGATCAGCATGATGGTTGCAGAGGTATAGATAACGCGAGGGGATGCCAGGATCTGCTGACCAACCTGATCAGCCATCTCCCCCTCATCACTGACCCGGGTCACGATAATGGCCGCAGCAGTCGACATCAGCAGGGACGGGATCTGGGCAACCAGACCATCACCAATGGTCAGCAGCGCATAACGCTGGAAGGCTTCGGCAACGGGTAAGGCATGCTGGAAAATACCTATGGCCAACCCACCCACCAGGTTGATGATCAGCACCAGCATGCCAGCTATCGCGTCACCACGAACGAACTTGGAAGCACCATCCATTGCACCATAGAAGTCCGCTTCTCGCGCGATCTCCTCACGGCGAGCCCTGGCCTGATGCTGATCCATGGTGCCGGCATTCAAGTCGGCATCGATGGCCATCTGCTTGCCGGGCATCGCATCCAGAGTGAAGCGGGCGGATACTTCCGAAATCCGCTCGCCACCCTTGGTGATCACCACAAAGTTGATGATCATCAGGATCACGAAGACCACCAGACCGACGACATAGTTGCCACCGATCACCACTTCACCGAACGCCTGAATGACCTTACCGGCCGCTTCATGCCCTTCATGACCGTGCAGCAACACCACACGGGTAGAGGCCACGTTCAGCGACAGCCGCATCAGGGTGGCAACCAGCAACACGGTTGGGAATACCGAGAAATCGAGTGGTCTGCGGGCCGAGACGGATACCAGCAACACCAGAACCGCCAACACGATGTTGAAGGTAAAGAGCGCATCCAGCAGCCAACCGGGCAGAGGCAGGATCATCATGGCCAGAATGGCCAATAACATCAGCGGAATTGCGGTATAGGATTGGGTGAATACACGCCAGTTCACAACTTACCTCTCAGGTTGACGTAACTCGGGCGGTACATATAACGGGGCAAGAGGGGTCGGTTTCCTCCCCTTGCCTGCCTCATACGCCCTTAACTGCAATACATGGTTCAATACATAGGCAACTGCCGTGTACAGCCCCGCAGGGACTTCCTGATCCACCTTGGTCGAGTGATAGATGGCTCGCGTCAACTCGGGCAAGCTCATCACCATCTTGTCATGCTGCTTGGCCACCTGACGGATCCGCTCGGCCATGCTGTCGACCCCTTTGGCAATAACGAAAGGGGCATTGGCACGAGCCGCATCATATTTTATGGCCACCGCATAATGGGTCGGGTTAACGATAATCACATCTGCCTGCGGTACCCGCTGCTCGATACGCGCGCGGGCAAGCATTCCCTGTACCTGGCGGATTTTGGCTTTGATTTCGGGACGCCCTTCGCTGTTCTTGTGCTCATCCTTGACCTCTTGTTTGGTCATCCTGAGCTGCTTGTTAAGCGACCAGCGCTGATAGGGCACATCCAGCACGGCAATCAGCATCTGTACACTCCCCAGCAGAATAAATGCCTGGGAGAGGATCCGTAGCGCCTGTTCGAGGGCCGCCTGAGGGGGCATCCGGTTCATCATCAACAAAGAAGGCCATTGATGATTTAACATCAACGCCAGCGTGCCGCCGATCAGCGTCACCTTGAGCAGTGACTTCAGCAACTCCATCAGGCTGTTCTTGGAAAACATCCGCCCCAGCCCCTTCAAAGGGTTCATCTTCTCGCCACTGGGTAGCAGCTTTTTCCAGGTCAGCGCCATACCGCCCGGCACTATGCTGAGCAACACCAGCATCAGGGCCAGAAAGCCAAACAGGGGCAGCAGCACCCACAGCATGTTTATCAGCGCTTCCCCCAGCCAATGGATCATCATCTGCGGGTCACGGGCACCTTGCCAGTCAAAACGCTGCGGACGCTTCATCAACTCGGCAAAGAACTGGCCAAATCCCGGCACCATCCACTGCATCACCAACCCGCCAAGCAGCAGCAAACCGGCAGAACTGAGCTCTTTTGAGCGGGCGATCTGCCCCTCATCCCTCGCTTTCTGGCGTTTCTGGCTGGAGGCCTCTTCGGTTTTGTCCTGTGCGCTGTTCTGACTCATGCTGGGGTCAAGCCTCGCAGCTGTTCAAGCACATGGGTAACCAAATCCAGATAACGGGAGGGCACACCACTGATGGAGAGCGCCATGGTGAGCAACCCGAGCAACAGGGTCATGGGAAAACCGAGAGAGAAGATATTGAGCGAAGGGGCGGTCCGGTTCATCACCCCGAAGGTCAGGTTAACCATCAACATGGCGACAACGGCTGGCAACGTCAGCAACAGGGCGGCACCGATAGACCAGCCAAACAACCCGATCACACCTTTCATATCGATCAGATCCAGAGATGAACCCGGCGGCCAGCTACGCAGGCTCTGCACCAGAATATCCAGTACCACCAGGTGGCCATTCAGCCCCAGAAAGAGCAAGGCGCAAAACACCATCATGACCTGACTGATGATGGGGGCTGAATCCCCGTTGACCGGATCATTCATCACCGCCATCGCGAGCCCCATCTGCATGGAGAGGATCTGCCCCGCAGTGGTCATCACCATATAGAGCAGCTGGACACACAGACCAAACAACAAACCAAACAGCAGCTGCTCGACCGCTAGGACCAGCGCACCGGCACTGAAAGGATCGACAACCGGCATATCCTTCATCATGGGGGCCAGCAGCAGGCTGATAATAAACGCCAGCATCAGGCGAACTTGCGCAGGCACCCGGGTATCCCCAAAGACCGGCATCACCCAGAATGCCATACCGATCCGGATAAACGGCCACCACCACTGTCCCAACCATGCGGTCAGGTCAGCAGCACTGAGGGACAGCAGCGAATTCATCCGATAAACCCGGGGATTTTAAGAAAAAGATCCTGGAACAAGGTGGTTATCTGCGACAACAGCCAGTTACCCGTAAAGATAAGGGTCATCAGAGTCACGATAAAACGGGGAAGAAAACTGAGCGTCTGCTCCTGGATCTGGGTGGCCGCCTGAAAAATACTGACCACCAAACCTACGATCAGGCCCGGTACAATCAGCACCGAGACCATGGTCACCACCAGATTGACCGCGCCACCAACCAGGGCAACGCTCTGCTCAGGGGTCATATCAGCCTCCCCCACCAAAGCTGGCGGCCAAGGTGCCGACGGTCATCGACCAGCCATCGACCAGCACAAACACCATCAGTTTGAAGGGTAAGGAGATGATCAGCGGGGAGAGCATCATCATCCCCATCGCCATCAAGACGCTGGCGACCACCAAATCGATCACCAGAAAGGGAATGAACAGCATAAAGCCAATCTGAAATGCGGTATTCAACTCACTCAATACAAACGCGGGCAACAGCACCCCGAAAGGCACATCCTCTTTGGCGACCGTAGTTGGTTCGCCAGAGATGCGCAGCATCTGCTCCAGATCCGGTTCACGGGTCTGGGCCAGCATGAATTTACGCAGGGGTTTTTCTGCCTTGGCGATCCCCTCTGACAGGGTTATTTCATTCTGGTCATAAGGGACAAATGCATTTTGATACATGTCCGTCCAGACCGGACGCATAATCACCACAGTCAGGATGAGGCTGATGCCGATCAGCACACGGTTGGGAGGGCTCTGCTGCAAGCCAAGTGCCTGTCTCAATATGGCCAGTACGATGATGATCCGGGTAAAACTGGTCATCATCAGTAACAAGGTCGGGAGCAGACCCAGCAGGGTCATGAAGAAGAGGATCTGCAACTTGATGTTGTAGTCCTCGCCCCCTGAAGCGCCTGGCGATACCGAGAACAGGGTCATGTCCGCGCCCCAGCCAGGCAGCGAAAATAACAGCAGCGTCAGCAGCAGATAGCGCATCAGTCGTCCATGCCACCCAGCAGGTTGGTATCGATAACATCGACCAGGCGCAGACCATATTTGCCATTCACGACGACGACTTCGCCCTTGGCAAGCAGACGGCCATTCACCCGCACATCCAGCGGTTCACCCGCCAGCTTGTCCAGCTCAATGACAGCCCCCTCCTCGACGCGCATCAAATCGCCGAGCGGCACTTCGGTACTGGCCACTTCCAGCGTCACCTTGACCGGGATCTGGCGAAAGAAGGAGAGATCCCGCTGTTTGCTGCTACTGGTGGGGGCCAAGTAGTCTGCAGCGCTAGGCATACTGATGTCGTCACCAAACAGTTGATCCAGTCCATCCAGATCCAGCGGATCATTCATATTGTGCTCGCTCATGATTCAATTTACTCCTCTACAACCGTCGCAACCTGATAGACCAGGCTGCCTTTGTGTTCTGCGATTCGTCCACTGAAGCAGGGACGGCTGCCAATCAGTGCTGGCACCACCTCAGGCAGGTCCAGTGACAGCACATCACCCACCTTGAGACACTCAAGATCCGCCAGCGTCATGGACAATTGGCCCATCACCACCCGCAGACGAACCGGGACATGAGTCAGAGCCTGTTCCAACTGACCTGCCGGCAATGAATGACTGACCTGAGAAATGGACTCCTCGGGGGGAAGCAACCACATCTGCCAATGATGAGTGCAATTACCTGCCTGCAGGGTTGCCAGCGTGGTCCAGAGCTGACGGTGGGCGATGGAATCCCGTGGCACGACATGCAACTGCCACTTCAAATCCCCCAACCCCAGACAAGCACACCAGATATCAACCTGATACTGGCAAAGCCGCAATAACAGCCGCTGTTCGGTATCGGTCAGCCCTTTGCCAGACTGAACATGCTCCTCTTTTTGCTGCAAGGTGCCGCCGAAAAAGAGGACCGCAAGACGATAGATGACCAGAGGTGCGATCGAGAAATAGACGGCGCGCTGTGGTTCAAGCGGACTTCTCGCCTCGACCCAGATATCAGCGCCATCAGTCTCTGCCGGACCGGAAAAGGCAAACTCACCATAATTCAGTTCGCACTCCGCACTGTTGAACAGCTGGGCCATACAACTCGCAGCTTGCAGGGAAAATGTGCTCAACTGGCCATTGACCTGCTTCAAGCGGGCGTGATTAAGCCGCTCGACACCCAACAGATCATAATGAGGCAGGGTTCTGCCACGTTCTGCGCTAAGCAGCCGGGAAGGTGTGAGCATTGCGCTGCTTGATGACATTAATAATCCACCTTAACCATTTCATCTCGCCTTATTGCCACAGGGTCGCTCATCAGGCCAGCAGTGTGATAGATACAGACAGTCCAGCCGACGTATATCGACCAAAAAGGGTGAGAACTTTATTACAAATTCCAGAAAGCCGCCATGCGGTGCATATCGGCGTGAATAATAAAAATCCCGGTGCCGTTAGGCACCGGGATTTTAGCGTGACGGTTCACGCGGAATGAGGTCGGAGTCGGCCTGTAAGCCGGGTTCTGTACCGGGTTGCCCCGGGTAGCAATCATTCCTCTAGGCCAGCAATCGCTCGCTGGCTCAAGCAACCTACCCGCCCCCAACGCGGGCCGCGCCAATAGGGGCCTATTTGGTCTTGCTTCGGGTGGAGTTTACCGTGCCACGAACTGTTGCCAGTCGCGCGGTGCGCTCTTACCGCACCCTTTCACCCTTACCTGATCCCTTGCGGGCCATCGGCGGTCTGCTCTCTGTTGCACTGGTCGTAGGCTCGCGCCCCCCAGGCGTTACCTGGCACCCTGCCCTGTGAAGCCCGGACTTTCCTCCCCTCCGCCCGTCTGTCCCGAGGGACACAACGACGAAGCAGCGATTGCCCAGCCAACTCCGAGGCGCGGATTATAGCCTTGCGATACGCACGGGGTAAACCGGCAATTCCCGTTTACAACCATTTATCGCGCTTTGGCCATCGTTTACAGACTGAATGCTCGCCGGTTCGGGGGATTGCACAGGTCAGAAAAAAGTCTACTGGCCTATTTCATCGGCTCAATAGTGCTCGAGACCGTATTTATAGAGGGCATTCTTCTTCACACCGTGGATCTCGGCGGTTAGGGCGGCCGCTTTTTTCAGTGGCAACTCGGCCACCAGCAGGCCCAGAGTACGGATCGCCTCGGCTGGCAGATCCTCTTCATCTTTGGAAGCGCCAGCCACGACCAGCACGATCTCGCCGCGGCAGCGGTTGTCATCCTCGCCCAGCCAGGTCAGCATTTCGGAAGCTGGCAAACCGTGGATCGACTCAAAGGTCTTGGTCAGCTCGCGGCACACCACCACCTGACGCTCACCGAGAATGCGAGCAATCGCTTCCACTGTATCCTGCACACGGCGCGGAGATTCGTAAAACACCAGCGAGCGGGTGTCTTCAATAACGGCTTGCAGGCGATCGTCGCGTCCCTTGCTCTTGGCGGGCAAGAAGCCTTCAAAGGCAAAGCGATCGGTGGGCAGACCGGCCGCGCTTAGCGCGGTGATGGCAGCACAGGGACCGGGCAGCGGCACCACCTTGACCCCGGCTTCACGACAGCGGGTGACCAAGTGATAACCGGGGTCGCTGATAAGCGGAGTGCCGGCATCGGAGACCAGCGCAACACTCTTGCCCTCTTTGATCCGGCCGATCAGCACATCGGCTTTCTGCTGCTCGTTGTGATCGTGCAGGGCGAAGGTCGGCACCGAGATTTGGTAGTGGCTGAGCAGGATACCTGTATGACGGGTATCTTCGGCGGCCACCAGATCGACACTGCGTAAAATATCCAATGCACGCTGGGTGATGTCCGCCAGATTGCCGATCGGAGTGGGGACTATATACAGGGTTGGGATGTCACTCATGGGATCTCCGAGTGCCCCGACAATTGTGTCGCCATATTGGCCCGTTTACACTATGGGGAACTTCAACACTGGTCGGGGAATGAACTTGAACCGGGTTACAAAGCAGCTAAGTGTATCACGACTCTTCGGCATCATACTCGCGGCAGTACTGCTCGCCGCCTGTGCGTCGGAGCCCAATCAACCGTCAGGGCAGTCAGGCATGCCCTCTGCGTTCTCCAATCTGACCAAGAATGCCCAGTGGTATCTTGAGCAGGTGGACCCCGCCAAGCCGGCCGAGGCCTTTACCTGGCAGATGCTGGCGGCACGCAGCTATCTGGCGCTGGGCCAGGCCAAACCGGCCTCGGCACTGTTCCAGCAATTGCAGAAGCAGGCCAAGGATCCCGTTCAGAAGGCGCAGTTGCAACTGCTGCAAGCCCATCTGTTGCTGGCGCAAGGCCACGCCAATCAGGCGCTGATCCTGCTGGAAGGCAAACCTGAGGTGGTGCTGGATGCCGATACCCAGAAGGATTGGTATCGCCAGCGCGTAGTGCTGCAGCTCGACATCAACAACAAGTTTGGCGCAGCCAAGTCGTTGATTGCACTGGAGCCCTACCTCAATCAGAGCGAGCAGGCGACCAACCATCAGCAGATCTGGTCGCTGCTCAAGAGCATGACCCCCTCCACCCTGCAAGCGCTGGAAGAGGCTCCGGCCCCTGATGTGACCACCGGCTGGTTGCGACTGGCGGCACTGGTCAACGAGTTTGGCGCCCAGCCGAACCTGCTGGCCCGCCAGCTGGCAGGCTGGAAGCGCGACTTCCCCAACCATCCAGCCCAGAAGGATATGCCGGCAGGATTGGGCGATCTGGCGGCCACGGCCAGCACCTCGGTGCAACAGATCGCTGTACTGCTACCCCTCTCCGGCAATCTGGAGCCGCAGGGCGCCGCCATCCGTAACGGTATGCTGATGTCTTATAAGGAAAATCAGGGGCGATTCACCCTGAACTTCTACGACACCCAGAGCAAGTCGACCGGCGACCTTTATAAGCAGGCGATTCAGGAGGGGGCAGACATGATCATCGGCCCGCTGCTGAAAGACCGGGTCGAGGAGCTGCTCAAGGCCAATCCGACCGTGCCGGTACTGGCGCTCAACGAGCTGGACAAGCCGGTCGTCAACGACACCACCTACTACTTCTCCCTCTCTGCCGCCGCAGATGCCGCGCAGGCAGCCCAGTACCTCTACACCCAGGGCTACCGTAAACCGCTGCTAATCGCCGCTCAGGGTCGGATCGGTTACAGCAGTATCAAAGCGTTCGAGCAGAGCTGGGCCACCCTGAGCCAGGATAAGCCGGTCGTTGCCACCTTCGGTGCCCGCAACGAAGTGCAGGGGATGGTCAAGAATGCCCTGAGCGGCCGCTCTACCGCCCGAGCTGGTGAAGTGGTGCAACTCTCTGATGCCGCACCGCGCAGCATCGATGCCGTTTATGTGGTGGCCAACAGCCTGGAAACCCGGATGATCAAGCCCTACGTTGATATCTCGGTCAATCCGATGGGCAGCCTGCCCATCTACACCAGCTCCCGTGGCTACGACAGCGCCGCAACCGAGGTCACCTCCGAGCTCAACGGCATGCATATCGCCGATATGCCGCTGCTGCTGGGCGGCTACGAGAAACAACGCGAGCAGATCGCTCTGCTCTGGCCACAGACCCAGGGTGACCTGTTGCGCCTGTTTGCCATGGGCTACGATGCCGTCAGCCTGGCTGAGAACCTGCAGCAGATGCGCAAGGTGGGTGGCATGCAGCAGGCCGGCATGAGCGGTCAGCTGAGCGTTGATGCCCAGGGTAATATCGTGCGGATGCTGAGCTGGGGTACTTACCAGAACGGCAAACTGGTCGACGAGAACGCCGTTCAGCAGCTGGAGGAGCCCTCCAATGAAGGAACTATGGAAACGGATGCGCCAGCAGTTGCCGAGCCTGTTCCCCTCACCAACGAGCAAGGGACAGCACTTTGAACAAGTCGCTGAACGCTGGTTGCAGGCTAGGGGCCTGCAACCGGTAGCTCGCAACTACCGCTGTCGTGGCGGTGAAATAGATCTCATCATGCACCAGGGCCAGACCCTGGTGTTTGTTGAGGTGCGCTACCGGGCCACCGGCAGCCATGGCGGGGCCGCCAGCTCGGTCACCCGCAGCAAACAGCACAAGATCATGCTGGCAGCGCGCCACTATTTGAAGCAACATGCCATCAACGAGGCCAATCAGGCCTGCCGATTCGATGTGATTGCGTTCGAGGGCGACCAGCCAGCCTGGATCCAGAACGCATTTTAAGAGGACCCTATGACTGACCGCATCAAAGAGAACTACACCGAAAGCATCCAGACCAAGATAGCCGCCGCCGAGGCGCTGCCGGATGCCATCCATACTGCAGCCCAGATGATCACCATCTGCCTGCTCAATGGCCACAAGGTGCTGGCATGCGGTAACGGTCCTTCTGCCGCACTGGCGCAACTGTTCATCTCCGAGCTGGTCAACTGCTACGAGACCCAGCGCCCCTCCCTGCCCGGCATGGCCCTGACTCCGGACATGGCGACCATCAGCGCCATCGCCACCGACCACGGTTTTGAAGAGGTCTACGCCAAGCAGATCCGCGCGCTGGGCCAGCCTGGCGACATTCTGGTGGTCATCACCACCTCCGGCCACAGCCGTAGCCTGATCAAGGCCGCCGAGGCTGCCCTCTCCCGCGACATGACCATAGTGGTGCTGAGCGGGGGTGACGGTGGCGAAATGGCAGGTCTGCTCGGTCCGAATGATGTGGAGATCCGGGTTCCCTCCGCCCGTCGCCCTCGCATTCTGGAAGTGAACCTGTTGACCCTGCACTGCCTGTGTGATCTCATCGACCAGACACTTTTCCCGCAACAGGAAGATTGAAACCATGAAAAAGCACACTATCCTGCTCGGTCTGCTGGTTAGCACCCTGCTGCTGCAAGGCTGCGCAGCCCTGGTTGTTGGCGGCGCCGCAGGGACTGCCAAGGCCTCTGGCGATCGCCGAACGCTGGGCGCGCAGTGGGATGACCAGACCATCGAGTTGAAAGCGGCCAATCTGCTGGCCGACAACAAACCCCTAAGTGCAGCCAGCAAGATCAGCGTCTACAGCAACAATGGCCGCGTGCTGCTGGTCGGCCAGACACCTTCTGACGTTTACAAGATTGAGGCGGGCAAAATTGTCAGTCGCATCGAAGGGGTGCGCCACGTCTACAACGAATTGCGCATCGGCCAACCTGCCAGTTTCACCACTCGCAGCAATGACTCCTGGATCACCTCCAAGGTGAAAGCTGATATGTTCGGCACCAAGAACTTCGACAGCACCAAGGTCAAGGTGGTCACCGAGAACGGCGAGGTGTTCCTGATTGGTCTGGTGACTCGCCAGGAGGGAGAGCAGGCAGTCAACATCGCGCGCCATGTCACCGGGGTGAAGCGTGTGATCAAGGCCTTCGAGTTCGCCCAGAACTAAGCCTGACCGCACATAAAAAACGCAGCCAATCGGCTGCGTTTTTTATTTAATCACCTTCAGGGTCGGACGACCGCTTGGACGCGGCGGTTCCGGCTCAGGCTCCACCGGCGCTTCAGCCTGCTCAAGCCAGATATCGTAACCCGGCTCGGGCGGGAACATGGTGCCCACGCCGTTCTCCCGGGCATGGATAGCCAGTACGGCTGCCATCGGGATATAGACCTGCTGGGAGACCCCGCCAAAACGGGCACTGAAGCTGATAGCCTCGTTATCCATGTGAAATTGCATCACGGCTCGGGGCGCGATATTCAGCACAATTTGCCCGTCCTGAGCAAACTGCATCGGCACCATCACATGGGGAATGTTGACGTTGACCACCAGATGAGGGGTCAGATCGTTGTCCAGCAACCAGTCAAAGAACGCCCGTAACAAGTACGGGCGGCTCGGTGTCATTGTCGGTTCCATGCTCATACGCCAGCACGGATCTCGCGTTCGGCTTCGGTCAGGGAAGCCTGGAAGGACTCACGCTCGAACAGACGAACCATGTAAGCCTTCAGCTCTTTGGCGCCACGACCGGTCAGGTCGATGCCAAGGCTCGGCAGACGCCACAGCAGCGGTGCCATGTAGCAATCCACCAGACCGAACTCTTCGCTCATGAAATAGGGCATTTCACCGAAGATCGGCGCGATGGCAAGCAGGTTGTCACGCAGTTCGTTGCGTGCCGCTTCAGCATCGGTACCGGCCATGATCTTGTCGGCCAGGGAGTACCAGTCCAGCTCGATGCGGTGCATCATCAGACGGCTGTTACCACGGGCAACCGGGTAAACAGGCATCAGGGGCGGATGCGGGAAGCGCTCGTCCAGATACTCCATGATGATGCGCGAGGTGTAGAGTGCCAGCTCACGATCAACCAGGGTCGGTACAGAGTTGTACGGGTTCAGCTCGGCCAGCTCATCCGGCAGATTGGCTGGATCAACCTGGCAGATATCCACGCTAACACCCTTCTCCGCCAGGACAATACGCACCTGATGGCTGAACATATCGTTGGCACCGGAAAACAGCGTCATTACCGAACGCTTATTGGCAGCTACAGCCATTGAACCCTCCCGTCATTAAAAAGCAGAAACGGCAATGAAGCATCTTGGTCTTCATTGCCGTGCATTATATTACCCGTATCTGGTCGCTTAGTGAACGTCGCGCCAGAATTCCTTCTTCAACAGCACAGTGAAGATGAAGAAGATCACGATGAAACCAAGCACCCAGAAGCCCATGCGTTCACGCTCCTGTTGTACCGGTTCAGCTGAGTAGACCAAGAAGTTTACCAGATCCAGTACCGTCTGATCATACTCTTCGTCATCCATTTCACCATTACCGTCAGATTTGATGCTGACAACCTGCTGGGTCTCGACTCCATCGACCGTGTGAGTGACGAACTCGGCACGGGGGGTTCCCTGCAACGGCTCCAGCACATGGGGCATGCCCACGGACGGGAACACGGCGTTGTTCACCCCGAACGGACGGGTCTCATCCACGTAGAAAGAACGCAGATAGGTGTAGATCCAGTCTGCACCGCGCACCCGGGCAACCAGAGTCAGATCAGGGGGCGGCGCACCAAACCACTTGGCGGCATCCTTCTCTGACATGGCGCTCTTCATCAGGTCACCGACCTTTGCGCCGGTGAAAATCAGGTTCTCTTTCATCAAATCTTCGGGGATCCCGAGATCTTCTGCGACCCGGTTATAACGCTGATACTGGGTAGAGTGGCATCCGGCGCAATAGTTCATGAAGGTGGCCGCGCCACGTTGCAGCGATGCCTTGTCACTCAGATCGTAATTGGCTTTGTCCAGATGAACAGCTCCGCCACTTGCAAATACCAGAGATGGCAGCAGGGTCAGCACTGCAAATATTATTCTTTTCATTTAAATGTCACCCTCTCCGGCAGCGGCTTGGTGCGTTCGTTTTTGCTGTAGAAGAACAACAGCACGAAGAAACCGAAATAACCCAAGGTACAAATCTGGGCAACCAGCGTCAGGGTCGGCGTCGACGGCAGTACACCCAGCACCCCCAGGATGATAAAGCAGACCACAAACTGGGCGATGTTAAGCTTGTGCAGCTTGCTGCGATAGCGAACAGAACGCACCTTGCAGCGATCCAGCCAAGGCAGCAGGAACAACACCACAATAGAGAGGCCCATCATGATGACGCCAAGCAGCTTGTCAGGTACCGCACGCAGAATCGCGTAGAAGGGGGTGAAGTACCACACAGGCGCGATGTGAGCAGGAGTCTTCAGGCCGTTGGCCACTTCAAAGTTCGGCTTCTCGAGGAAGTAACCCCACATATCCGGCTTGAAGAAAATGATGGCGCAGAAGAAGAACAGGAAGCCCGCCACACCGATCATGTCCTTGACGGTGAAGTAAGGGTGGAACGCCACCGCATCCAGCGGCCAGCCGTTTTCGTCCTTGTGCTTCTTGATGTCGATACCATCCGGGTTGTTGGAGCCCACTTCGTGCAACGCCAGAATGTGCATGGCAACCAGCATCACCAGCACCAGCGGCAACGCGATGACGTGCAGCGCGAAGAAGCGGTTCAGGGTCGCACCGGAGATCACGTAGTCACCGCGGATCCACAGGGTCAGATCGTCACCGATGACCGGAATGGCGCCAAACAGCGAGATGATGACCTGAGCCCCCCAGAATGACATCTGGCCCCAGGGCAGCAAGTAGCCCATAAAGGCCTCTGCCATCAGCACCAGGAAGATCAGCATGCCGAAGATCCACAACAGTTCACGAGGCTTCTGATAAGAGCCATAGATCATGCCGCGGAACATGTGCATGTAGACCACGATGAAGAATGCAGACGCACCGGTTGAGTGCATGTAACGCAGCAGCCAGCCGTACTCCACATCGCGCATGATGTACTCCACGGAGGCAAACGCACCTTCCGCAGAGGGGTTGTAGTTCATGGTCAGCCAGATACCGGTGATGATCTGGTTGACCAGCACCAGCATGGCCAGCGAGCCGAAGAAGTACCAGAAGTTCAGGTTCTTCGGTGCCGGATACTTGGCCATGTGGTCGTTGTACATGGCCGTGAGCGGGAATCGATAATCGATCCAGCCCATCAGTTTACTCAACATGGTCAGGCCTCCTTGCCATCGGCACCGACCAGGATGGTGGTGTCATTAATGAATTGATAGGGCGGAATGACCAGGTTCAGCGGTGCAGGCACCCCCTGGAACACACGGCCGGCCATGTCGAACTTGGAGCCATGGCACGGGCAGAAGAAGCCGGACGTAACGCCCTGCACCTGCTCGCCAAAGCTGTCAGGCAGATAGGAAGGTGAACACCCCAAGTGGGTGCAAATACCGACCGCGACAAAAATTTCTGGCTTGATCGATCTGTACCCGTTATGGGCATAGTCAGGCTGCTGCGGCTCTTCAGATGAGGGATCCCGCAGCTTGTCATCATGTGCGGCCAAGGCATCCAGCGTCTGTTTGGTGCGTTTCACCACCCAGACAGGCTTGCCTCGCCACTCGACACGGATGAGCTGACCCGGTTCCAACTTGCTGATATCGACTTCAACCGGCGCACCGGCTGCTTTGGCCTTGGCGCTCGGATTCCATGACTTTATAAACGGCACTGCGGTAAACGCAGCTCCTACCCCACCAACGGCAACCGTTGACCAGGTAAGAAATCTGCGGCGACCGGTATCAACTGGCGCATTGCTCATCCAAAAACTCTCCCATGTGGACTCCGCACATTCTTATAGTGTCCCTGTTCCCCATTTTTCCCGTGACAACAGCGGCGGAAGCTGGATTTACAATTGCCACAGAAAACAGGGGAAATTTTAAAGAAAAGATAACAACTTGACAAGAAAGAGCGGTGAGCAATGAAAACAATAAAGAAACAATTTTTTGTCTTTTGTGACGCGTGGTTAGCATTGATGTCGGTAATATTACCAATAAAAAAAGCCTGGCAGTTGCCAGGCTTTTTTGACACTCGAAAGAGTGAGTACCAAAAGCGAATTAACGCTTGGAGTACTGCGGACGCTTACGAGCTTTGTGCAGACCAACTTTCTTACGCTCAACCTTACGGGCATCACGAGTAACAAAGCCAGCTTTACGCAGTTCGGAACGCAGGGTTTCGTCGTACTGCATCAGAGCACGAGTGATACCGTGGCGGATCGCACCAGCTTGACCGGAGATGCCACCACCGTTAACGGTGATGTACAGGTCCAGTTTCTCGGTCATCTCAACCAGTTCCAGCGGCTGACGAACTACCATGCGGGCAGTCGGACGGCCGAAGTACTGCTCCAGGGAGCGCTGGTTGATTACGATCTTGCCGCTACCCGCTTTGATAAATACGCGAGCAGTGGAGCTTTTGCGACGGCCGGTACCGTAGTATTGATTTTCTGCCATGTTGCCAGTTCCCGATTAGATATCCAGTACTTGAGGTTGCTGAGCAGCATGAGCATGCTCGGCGCCTGCGTAAACTTTCAGTTTACGGAACATGGCACGGCCCAGAGGACCTTTCGGCAGCATGCCTTTGACGGCTGCTTCGATTACCATTTCCGGTTTACGCTGAATCAGCTTGTCGAAGCTGATTGACTTGATACCACCCGGGAAACCGGAGTGAGCGTGGTACATTTTGTCGGTAAATTTCTTACCGGTTACGTGTACCTTCTCAGCGTTTACAACGATGATGTAATCACCGGTGTCAACGTGCGGAGTGTACTCAGCTTTGTGCTTACCACGCAGACGAGCAGCGATCTCGGTTGCGATACGACCCAGAGTTTTACCTTCTGCGTCCACAATGTACCAGTCACGTTTTACGGTTTCTGGCTTGGCAACGAAAGTTTTCATTAAGTTAAACCCAATTACCTGTTACAGACCCAATTGCTTATGGGGGCTCTCCCACAAACAACAAACGATGGCCTACCTGTACCCCTTCGAATACAAGTAAAGCTTAAAGTGTTGCTGTCTTATCGACAGCTGTAACGTGGGCCGGGCGATTATAAGTGAAGTTGCCTTAAATATCACCTGCTAATTTCACTGCCATGAAACCAGCAAATGTCGCCCGGCCCTACCTGCCGCAGATGCCCATCCGACTGGCAGGCGCGGTATTGTGACTAAGGAAGGTGCACTCTGGCAAGGTATTCGTGCGATTGCATTTCCTGAAGCCGCGAAAGACAGCGTTTGAATTCGAAATTCAGCAGCCCTTCGCCGTAGAGTTCTGTCATGGGAACCGCTGCCGACATGATGAGTTTGACGTGCCGTTCGTAAAACTCATCGACCATGGCAATGAAGCGGCGAGCCGCGTCATCCGAGCCTGTGCCCATTGGTTGCACATTGGCCAGCAGAACGGTATGGAACAGTCTGGCCAGCTCGATATAGTCGTTCTGGGAGCGGGGGGTACAACAAAGTTGCTCAAATTCCATATAGAGCACCCCTTCCCCCATCCCGAGCGACCTCAGCTGACGATGATTGACCTCGAACGCCCCCTCGCAAGCCGTGTGCCCACCGGTTAATTGCTGAAAATAGTGGTCAAGATTGGCTTTTGCCTGCAAGTCCAGCGGGCAGTGATAAATCTCGGCTTGTTCCAGCGTACGCAGGCGATAGTCGATACCGCCATCCACGTTAAGTACCTCGCAATGGCGCTCGATAAGCTCGATAGCAGGCAGAAAACGGGCTCGCTGCAGCCCGTTGCGATAAAGATCCTGCGGCGGAATGTTTGAGGTGGCGACCAGTACGACACCGTGACCAAACAGCTCCTGGAACAGTGTGCCCAGCAGCATGGCGTCGGTGATGTCGGAGACAAAAAATTCGTCGAAACAGATGATGTCTGTCTCGCTGGCAAGCTTATTAGCCACCAGTTTGAGGGGGTCGGGTTGCCCGCTCAGCCCCTGTAGTTCATCGTGAATGCGGTGCATGAAGCGGTGGAAATGGCTGCGCATCTTGCGCGTCCCCGGCAGGCTGTCAAAAAAAGTATCCATCAGCCAGGTCTTGCCTCTGCCCACTCCGCCCCACATATAGATACCCAGGACCGGCTCCGGCGGCTTGGGCTTTTGCAGCCAACCCAGCAGTCCTCGAGATCTGGTCGGAGTCGGGCGCCGTAGCAAATCCTGATACAGTCGCTCCAGCCTGCTGATGGCCATCCCCTGCGCGGGGTCGGCCACAAAACCGGGGCGCAGCAGATCCTGCTGGTATTTTTGCTGCGGTGTCATCCTTGAGCGCCTCTCCAAGTCCCTGAATCGAGGACAAAATGGTATCACGGCCTCAGGACGCACGGTATAGTGCCATCAAGGCATGGCGGTTGTGACGACCGCATAAACCCACACTGTTTTAGCTGTAACAAGGAGCATCTATGAGTCTGTTAACTGGGATCCTGCTGGCTGTCGCGGCCTTGATTATCGGTATCGTTCTCGGCCGTTTTTCGGTGCGTAGCCGCGATGCCGGCCGTCTGGAACAGGAACTGAAAAAGGCCCACAAGGAGCTCGAAAGTTATCAGGGCCAGATCAATACCCACTTCGCCGACAGTGCCGCGCTGATGGAGCAACTGGCCGAGCAGTATCAGACCCTCTATCGCCACATGGCCGAGCAGAGCAAATTCCTGGCCAAGGCGCAGGAACCGCTGTTCCGCGAGTCCTTGGCAGAAGAAGCCCCTGCCAATGTGGCAGAAGAGCCGGGCGTTCCGCCTCGCGACTATGCGGGTGCCTCTTCCGGACTGCTCAAACAGCCAAACTAGTTCCTCGCGGAACTAATTGGCCAGTCCTGTGGTCTGACCTTGACGATTGCAATGCAACTTTTTCTGGGAGCTGTTTTTCATATGCGTAAACCTCTTTCCATGCTCAGTGTGCTAGCCCTCAGTGTCGGTATCGCCATGTCTGCGGCCCCTGCTCAGGCTGCACTGCCTTCCCTGTTAGGCTCAAATCAGGAGATGCCCAGCTTGGCGCCTGTTCTCGAACAGGTCACTCCGGCTGTGGTCAATATCTCGGTTTCTGGCAAAAAAATTACCCGTCAGCGTCTGCCGGAACAGTTCAAGTTCTTCTTCGGCCCCAACATGCCCGACGAACAGGTGAGCGAGCAGCCGTTTCAGGCGCTCGGCTCCGGTGTCATCGTCGATGCCAAGAAGGGTTACGTGATCACCAACGCCCACGTGGTTCACGAGGCGGACGAGATCAAGGTCAACCTGAAAGATGGTCGTGAATATGCGGCCAAGAAGATCGGTGAAGACAAGCAGTCCGACATCGCCCTGCTGCAAATCAAGGCCGAGGACTTGGTGCAGATCAAGTTCGCCGATTCCGATGAACTGCGGGTGGGTGACTATGCGCTGGCTATCGGCAACCCGTTTGGTCTGGGTCAGACCGTCACCTCAGGTATCGTCAGTGCGTTGGGTCGCAGCGGCCTCAACATCGAGAATCTGGAGAACTTCATCCAGACCGATGCGGCCATCAACTCCGGTAACTCCGGCGGCGCCCTGCTCAACCTGCGTGGCGAGCTGATCGGTATCAACACCGCGATTCTGGGCCCGAACGGCGGCAACATCGGCATCGGCTTTGCCATCCCCTCCAACATGGTGCGGGATCTGACCGAGCAGATCGTCAAGTATGGTGAAGTGCGTCGCGGCCAGCTGGGCATTACCGGCACCGAGCTCACCTCCGATATCGCCAAAACCTTCGGTTACAACAAGAAGGACGGCGCCTTCGTCAATCAGGTCATGCCTGATTCGGCTGCCGACAAGGCGGGCATCAAGGCGGGCGATATCATCGTCAGCATCGATGGCAAACCGGTTCGCTCCTTCGGCGAGCTGCGCGCCAAGATTGCCACCATGGGCGCTGGCAAGCAGGTCGAACTGGGGCTGATCCGCGATGGCAAGTCACAAACTGCCAAGGTGACCCTGAAACAGGCCGATGACAGCGAAGTACGCGCCAGCGCGCTGCATCCGGCACTGGAAGGGGCCAAGCTGAGCACCACCACCGACCCGGTCTCCGGTGTCGCGGTGGCCGATATTGATCCTCGCTCTCCGGCAGCCGCTTCCGGCCTGCAGAAGGGTGACATCATCATCGGGGTCAACCGCCTGCGCATCAACACCCTGGGCGAGCTGACCAAGGCGCTCAAGAACAAGCCTGACGTGCTGGCGCTCAACATCCAGCGTGGCGACTCCTCGCTCTATCTGGTGATCCGCTAACGCTCAAGTTGTTCGCCAACACCTCTATCACCCGCGGCCTTCACCGCGGGTGATTTTTATCCATCGATAGTGTTATTCTCTGCGCGCAGCCTGTACGGATGAGAATGACATGAAAATCCCCCCTTTAGTCAGTTACTTGGGCAAGTCTGTCGGTTTTGGATTGACCGTCGCAGCGCTGCTGTTGCTGCTGTTTCCCCATTTTCGCGGTGGTGCCCAACTGCCCGGCATCATCACCAATGCCCGTGAACTGAGTTTCTCCTATGCCGCCCATCGGGCAGGCCCTGCCGTCGTCAACATCTACACCCGCAGCTTTGCCCCCAATCAGGGCAATCAGGGGGAACTGCGCCCGCAAGGGCTGGGTTCTGGCGTCATCATGAATCAGCGCGGCTATGTACTGACCAACTACCACGTCATCGCCGATGCCGACCAGATCATCGTCGCGTTGCAGGATGGTCGGGTCTTCAGTGCCGAGCTGGTCGGAACCGATCAGCTCACAGACCTCGCCGTGCTCTATATCGAGTCAGACAACCTGCCGGTGATCCCGCAGGATCCCGAGCGGCTACCAGAAGTGGGGGATGTGGTGCTCGCCATCGGCAACCCCTACAACGTCGGCCAGACCATCACTCAGGGCATCATCAGTGCCACCGGCCGTACCGGCCTCTCCAGCATGGGGCCCGACAGCAATGGCCGTCAGGATCTGCTGCAGACCGATGCAGCCATCAACGAGGGCAACTCGGGTGGCGCACTGGTCAACGGCCGTGGCGATCTGGTGGGTATCAACACCGCTACCTATCACCTCAACGGCAATCAGGAGAGCTACGGCATCAGCTTCGCCATCCCCTACCGGCTGGCAAAACGGATCATGGATGAACTGATCGCCAACGGCCGGGTGATCCGCGGCTACCTCGGGATCTCCAGCGTCGAGATCAACCCCATAGTCGCGCGGATGATGAACCTCGGCGACCTGCGTGGTCTGGTGGTGGAGAGTCTGGATCCCAACGGCCCGGCGGCCAAAGGTGGCCTGCAGCGAGGGGATGTGCTGCTCAAGATCAACGGAGAGGCCATCAGTGGCGTACGCAGCGCTATGGACAAGATTGTCGAGAGCCGCCCCGGCACCAAGCTGACCATCTCGGTATTCCGCTCCGGCAAGCCGCTGGAAGTGGTGGTCACCATAGAGGAAGACCTGCGCTATCAGCAGAGAACGGCCAGCTCGAGCGCCGCATCGGCCAGCTAGCGTCACTCCTTTTTATGAGAAGGGCGGGAAACCGCCCTTTTCCATATCTGCCCCCTCGACAACGTCGCTTACCGTGAGATGACTCACAGTTTCCCACAACGCTTGCCCTCTCCCCGCCCCCTGATTAGTGCGCTACCGATCACACAAAACCAGCTTCAATAAGCACTCTTTTTGCCTTTTCAGTATCCAAACGATCACTTCGGGGCCAATTCCTCAGGAATTTCCGCTTCGAATCGGAAAAACACTGCCTCCTCCACATTGACGCGCAGGCTTAGGGTAACGCCATACCTTCTGCCAGCCTTGGAGAGCAGACATTGCAAACAGAGACTCACGACCAGACCCTGACCCCGAACAGCCCGGAGTTGCTACGCCAGACCGATCATATCCTCGCGCGCATTTATCCCCTGCTGGCCGAACAGGGCATCATCCCCAACGAGGTGCAACGGCAAATGCTGGCCTCCCATGTCAAAGCCATGGTGTGGCGCTCCCACAGCGGCGAGCCCCTGCCAGAAGTTGACCTCAGCCTGTTTGAAGAGATCTCCCCCCTCTCACTGCGTCTCGCCGAACAGGTCGTCAGCTGGCTGGATCAGCTTGCTTATGAGGAGGCACACCTCTTGTCCGTCCATTTTGAAGTCGCCAAAGAAAACGAACTCAGCTCGGTGCAGAACCCGTAACTCAAGGAGAAATCGATATGACAGCCATCAAACTCGTGATTGGAGACCGTCTCGGCAAGGGTCAGAAAGTGGGCGCAGGCGCGGAAGCTGCCGGGGCCAACGTGACCATCATCCCCGGCATGGCCGCTGACATGAAGCTCGGCGATGTGATGAACAAGGAGCAGGCGGATCTCGGCATCTCCTTCTGCGGCAGCGGCGGCGCCGGGGCGATCACCGCCCAGACCAAATACGGCTACAAGTGCCGCTACGGCATGCGCTCTGTTGAAGAGGGCGTCACCGCCATCAACGAAGGGTGCGTCGTGCTGGGCTTCGGTTTCATGGACAAGGAAGAGCTGGGCCAGAAGCTGGTCGAAGCCTTCGCCAAGAAGCACGGACGCGCCTGATGAAAGAGAACTTCACCACCCAGGTCATCGTCAACGGCAAGGGGACGACCCGTCAGCAGGCGTTTGCCTCCGCCCTCAGCCAGGTGCAACCCACACTGCTCAAGGACAACCAGCAGGTACTGCTGCGCATTGAGCCGGTCGATGTACAGGTGCTCAAAGCCGAGGAGTCGGTCCGGGTGGAGAAGTTCCTGTTCTTCTTCCTGCCGCGCCAGCGCCGCGAATACCGCGTCCAGCTGGAGATCACGGTTCAGGTCACCAGTCTGGATGTCGCCAAGGTGACATTCACCCAGGTGTGATGCCTGCGCAGGCACAACCCCACAAGAAGGATACGTTGGATGTTTCTAATCATTTTTATCAAGTCACTCATCATTGGCGGCCTGGTTGGCGTCGGGGTGGGGGCCGGCGCGGCGCGGATGTTCCACGCCCCGACCGTACAGGGCATGGGTGCCTTCCGCACCCTGGGCGAACTTAACTCCTGCGAAGGGGATCCCGCTTCCCACTTCTCGTTTGGTCTGGGCTTCTTCTTCAACGCCTGGGCCTCGACTGTGGCGGCAGGCGCCTTCACCCAGGATGTGGATCACCGCATCATCCCGCACTGGGCCACGGCGGCACTGCTGTTCAAAAATCGGGATCTCGCCACCACCCTGCACGACCCGAAAAAGATGGCCATCGCCGGCGGCATCATAGGTGCCATCGTGGTTGCCTTCCTCAACAGCACGGCCGCAGCCGTCCCTGCAGCATTGCAGGTCACTGCGGTCAAGGTGCTGGTACCGGCCGCCAACCTGCTGGTCAACACCGTTATGCCGGTGATCTTCTGGCTGGCCGCCATCGAGGCGGGCAAGAAATCCGGTTTCTGGGCCACCATCTTCGGCGGTCTGGCACAGCTCATCATGGGCAACGCGGTACCGGGTCTGGTGCTCGGCATCCTGATCGGCAAGGGTGTGGAAGAGAGCGGTTGGAACCATGTCACCAAGGTGATGATGGCAGCCATCGTCCTGCTGTTCGTGCTGAGCGGCTTCTTCCGCGGCTTCGACATGAAACTGATTGAATCCTTCCATATGGGCGTCCCCCTGTGGCTGGAAAACGTCCATAACCTGCTGAGCGGCAAATAAGGGGTCACACCATGGATGAGAAACTGAAAAACAACTTCTGGTATGCCGACTGGTCATTCCCCATCTTCGTCGGCCTGCTCTCGGCCGGGGTCTTTGCCGGTACCCACATGTTCTATCTGTACGGGGTCGGTGCCTTCAACGAGGTAGCCTTCGTCGCCATGCTGAAAGCCGGAATGGACACGGGTGCCTACGGCGCAGTAGCCGCGTTCGGTGCCAGCTTCCTGTTCGCCCGCATCATCGAGGGATCCCTGGTGGGGATCCTGGATATCGGCGGCGCTATCCAGACCGGGGTCGGACTGGGCGTTCCCGCCCTGCTGTTGGGGGCCGGCATCGTCTATCCGGTGGAGAACTTCGGTGCCTCGCTGGCAACCGGCATGGGGATTGGTCTGGCCATCGGCTACGTCATCATTCTGGCGCGCAAGTTCACCATCAACCAGAGCAACTCCACTTACGGTGCTGACGTGATGATGGGAGCTGGCAACAGCTCTGGCCGCTTTCTCGGCCCCCTCATCATCCTCTCCGCCATGGGCGCTTCCATCCCCATCGGTATCGGTTCCCTGCTGGGTGCGCTGCTGTTCTACGTATGGGGCAAACCCATCACCGGCGGTGCCATCCTGGGAGCCATGCTGCTGGGTACCTTTTTCCCGGTCGCCCTTGTGTAAGTACCAGCCGCCCTGCGGGGCGGCTCGCCAGAGGTTCTCAGCATGTACGACATCATCATCAAAGCGGGGCGCCAGGGAGATGGCCAGCTCGTCGATATCGCCATCAGGGAGGGCAAAATCGCCGCCATCGGCTCCCTGCCGGAGATGGCAACGGCGCGGCAGACCCTGGATCTCGGCGGCCGGGTGCATGTGAGCGCTGGCTGGATCGATGGCCACACCCACTGCTACCCCGCCTCCCCCATCTATCACGATGAGCCGGACAAGGTGGGCGTAGAGTCCGGCGTCACCACCGTCATCGACGCCGGCAGTACCGGTGCCGACGATGTGGATGACTTCCAGCAGATCGCTGCGGGCTACAAGACCCGGGTGCATGCCCTGCTCAACATCTCCCGCATCGGTCTGCTGCGCCAGAACGAGCTGGCGGATAGCCGGGACCTCGATATGGATCTCGCCTCGGCAGCCATTCGCCGCCACCCCGATTTTATTGTCGGCATCAAGGCACGGATGAGCGGCAGCGTGGTGGGTGAGAACGGTCTGCAACCGCTGCGCATGGCCAAGGCACTGCAACAGGCCCACGACCAGCTACCGCTGATGGTGCATGTGGGCAACACGCCGCCGGATCTGGACGAGATAGTTGCCTTGCTGGGGGATGGCGATCTGCTGACCCACTGCTTCAACGGCAAACCGAACCGCATCCTGACTCCGGCCGGCGAGCTGCGGGTCGCGGTGCGCGAGGCGATGAAACGGGGGCTCTTGCTCGACATTGGCCACGGCGGCGCCAGCTTCAGCTTCGAGGTGGCGGAGCTGGCTATCCGGCAGGGGATCCTGCCCCGCACCATCAGCTCAGACATCTACTGCAAGAACCGCATCAAGGGGCCGGTCTACAGTCTGGCCCACGTGATGTCGAAGTTTCTCGCCATCGGTATGACGCTGGAGCAGGTGCTCGCCTGCGTCACCCATCAGGCCGCCGATGCCCTGCGCCTTTCCGGCAAGGGTCGGCTCGAGGTGGGCGCCGATGCCGATCTGACCCTGTTCGAGGTCGCCAGCGGCCCGACCCTGTTTATGGATACCGAAGCCCAGTCTCGCCGCGGTGACCAACAACTGCAGCCTATCGCCGTCCTGGTCGGCGGCGAACTGGTTCTGACTCACTATGGGAAATCACACCATGCCTTCTGTTTATGAGAAATATCAGCTCAAACCGGTGATCAACGCCTCCGGGCGCATGACCATTCTCGGCGTCTCCACCCCCGAGCAGGAGGTGGTCGATGCGGTCAATTTTGGCCTGGGCCACTACTTCGAGGTCAAGGATCTGGTCAACAAGACCGGCGCCTACCTGGCTGGTTTACTGGATGTGGAAGATGCGGTGGTGGTCTCCTGTGCCAGCGCCGGCATCGCCCAGTCAGTGGCCGCCGTGATAGTGCGCGGCGACCCCTACCGCCTTGAGCACCTGCATGCCCACCCCCATGACGTGCCAAGCGAAATCGTGCTGCCCAAGGGGCATAACGTCAACTTCGGCGCCCCGGTCGGTACCATGGTCAATCTGGGTGGCGGCAAAGTAGTGGAAGCCGGTTACGCCAACGAGTGCTCCCCTTCCCAGCTGGCCGCTGCCATCAATGCCAACACAGCAGCCATCCTCTACATCAAATCCCACCACTGCGTGCAGAAGAGCATTCTGTCGGTGGCAGAGGCCGCCGAGGTCGCCAAGATCCACGGGCTCCCGCTCATCGTCGATGCGGCTGCCGAAGAGGATCTGCGCCTCTACTACAACCAGGGGGCGGACCTGGTCATCTACAGCGGCGCCAAGGCCATTGAAGGGCCCACCAGCGGGCTGGTAGTTGGCAAGCGTCAGTACGTGGAGTGGGTCAAGCAGCAGGCCAACGGCATCGGCCGCGCCATGAAGGTGGGCAAGGAGGGGATCCTTGGCCTGACCCACGCCATCGAGCGCTATCTGGCCAAAGAGAAAGAGAGCGGCGCCGCCATGGTCGCCAAGATGACCCCCTTCATCGAGCGTCTCAACCAGTTGCCCGGCGTCACCGCCAAAGTGGTGTGGGACAGCGCAGGACGCGACATCGCCCGCACCGATATCGCCTTCGACCACCAGCAGATCGGCATGACCACAGTGCAGGTCGTCAACCGTCTGCAACAGGGCACGCCTGCCATCTACTGCCGTGGCTACAAGGCCAACGAGGGGCATATCGAGATCGATGTGCGCAGCGTCACCGTGCCCCAACTCGACCAAATCCACTCCGCCATTGCCAACCTCGTTCAGGAGAATCGCTGATGTCCCTTACCCCCAACTACTACCGTGATCGGGTCTGTCTCAACGTGCTGGCAGGTTCCAAAGAGAATGCCGTCGAGGTATACGACGCAGCCGAAGGCCGCGTGCTGGTCGGTGTGCTCTCCAAAAACTACCCGGATATTCCCTCCGCAGTTGCCGATATGAAGGAGTACGCCAAGCTTATCGACAACGCCCTCTCCATCGGGCTGGGCGCCGGCGATCCGCGCCAATCCGCCATGGTTGCCGAGCTGGCCTGCCAGCTACAGCCCCAGCACGTCAACCAGGTGTTCACTGGCGTTGGCGCCAGCAGGGCGCTGCTCGGCCAGTCGGAAACGCTGGTCAACGGCCTGCTCTCCCCCACCGGCATGCCGGGCATGGTGAAGATCTCCACCGGCCCACTCAGCGCCGGGCAGCCGGATGGCATAGTGCCCATCGATACCGCCATCGCCTTGCTCAAGGACATGGGTGGCAGCTCGGTCAAGTTCTTCCCCATGGGCGGGCTGGCCTGCCGCGACGAGTATCAGGCAGTGGCCGAGGCTTGTGCCCGCAACAACTTCTGGCTGGAGCCGACTGGCGGCATCGATCTGGAGAACTTCGAGGAGATAGTGCGGATTGCGCTGGACGCCGGAGTCGAGAAGGTGATCCCGCACGTCTACAGCTCCATCATCGACAGCGCGAGCGGGCACACTCGCCCCGAGGATGTGCGGACTCTGCTGGCCATAGTGAAACGACTGTTGGCCTGATGGCAGCCACGGGCACCGGTTCAATCACTGACCGGTGCCTGGCTTGTTGATGACCCACTTGTTAACATCGACCCTTTATCTCGCAACAGGAGTCTTGCATACCCCCTATGATCAAGCTGCCACACCCCAGGCTCCATCAACTGCTGATCCAGCTCCACGCCGAACCGCTGCCACAGGAGGAGCTGGCTCGCCGCCTCAATGTCTCCACCCGCACGGTGCGCACCGATGTGGCGACCCTCAACGAACTGATTGCCACGCACGGTGCTCACCTGATCCACCAGCGTGGCAGCGGCTACCAGCTCAAGATCTACAATCAGGGACTGTTCGACGCTCTGCTGGCGGCCCAGGGTCAGGATAGCGGCCTGCCACGCACCAGCCGCGAGCGGGTGCTGCACCTGCAGATCCTGCTATTGACGGCAGAGCAGGGGATCAAGCTCGATGAGCTGGCTGATACCTGGTATCTAAGCCGGGCGGCACTGCAGGGGGATATGGCGGAAGTCCGTGAGCAACTCAGCCATTTCAGGCTCAGCGTCGAGAGCAAACCCCGCCTGGGGATGCGCATTCAGGGGGAGGAGACGGCGATCCGGGCCTGTTTGACCCAACTGCTCTATCAGGAGTTGCTGCACAACAACCAGTTGCAAACCCTGCTACCGAACCTCTGTCCCAGCAAGACGATGGAGGTAGTGGGCAATCATATCCATGCCCAGCAGGCCCGACATCAGCTGCGTCTCGCTGACGAGAGCCTGCAGCAGCTCACCATCTACTGCGCCGTTGCCCTGCTACGTCAGGCATCCGGTCACGAGTTGCGCCACTTCGCCAGCGAAGATCTGACTCTGCCGCTGCTGGCAGTATCTCGCGATATATATGCGGTATTGCCCACCCTGACGCCCCCCGTAGAGGACGAGATCGCCGGTCTCGCCATCCAGATCCAGGCGCGCCTGATTGCCGATACTCCCCAGCTCAGCCCGGCGATGGCTGCCGAGAGCGAACAGCTGGTGGAGCATCTGCTGACCTACATTCATCAACACTACCCTTACGACCTGCGAGGCGACCAACAGCTGCGGGCCGACCTGCAAACCCATATCAGCGCCATGCTGCTACGGGTCAAATACCAGATAGGCAACCACAACCCGCTGGCCGATCACATCAAGCAGTACTATCCCCTCGCCTACGACATCACGCTGGCGGCCATTTCGGAGTGGATCAAGCAGACCCCCTACCGACTGACCCACCACGAGATCGGCTATCTGGTGATCCATATCGGGGTCGGGCTGGAGCGCCATTACGATATCGGCTATACCCGCCGCCCGCAGGCGCTATTGCTTTGCGATGCGGGCAACGCCACCTTCCGGGTACTGGAAGCACGCATCAAGCGGGAGTATCCCCAGTTGCAGCTGACCACGCTGGAGTCGGTGCGGGATTACGAAGGACTGGCGCAGATCGCGCAGGACTTTGTCATCAGCACCGTCAAGGTGAACGAAAAAAACGCTCCCGTGGTACTCGTTGCCCCCTTCCCGACCCAATACCAGCTAGAGCAGCTTGGCAAGCTGGTGCTGATCGACCGCACCCGCCCCTACATGCTCGACAAATATTTCGATGCCGACCACTTCATGGTGGTCAAAGAACCCCTTACTCAGGCCGAACTGTTTGCCCACATCTGTGATCAACTGGAGGCGGAAGATCTGGTGGAGAGCGGCTTCAGAGCCTCACTGCAGGAGCGGGAGCGGATCGTCTCCACCATGCTGGGAGAAGGGATCGCCCTGCCCCACTCCCTCGGTCTGCTGGCGCGCCGCACTCTGGTTTACACCGTGCTGGCACCGCAGGGGATCGACTGGGGGAACGGGGAAATCGCGACGCTCATCTTCGTGCTGGCCATCAGCAAGGCCGACTACGAGGAGGCGATGGGTCTCTACGACCTGTTTCTGGCACTGATGAACGAAAAAGCCAGCAGGAATCTGCTGGCTTGTCAGGATTTTGCCAGCTTCAAAGCACTGGCGCGTACCGGCTCATAACATAGAACGAGGAGTGACTACTCCTCGTTGAAGCCGGAGGTGAACAGCTCCACCACGGCGGCCAGGGCCTCGATCTCTTCGGGGCCCTCAACCTGTACTTCCACCTGCCGCCCTTGCGCGGAATCCAGCATCAGCAGGCCGATGATGCTGTCAGCATCGGCCTCCACACCATCTTCATTGCGCAGCAGCACGTGGGCATCGAAACCCTGCACCAGCTCGAACAGCATCATGGCAGGTCTGGCATGAATACCCAGTTTGTTTTTCACTTCAACCGAGGCGGAAACAGTCATCGGGTCGTCCTATTGGTCCGTCAGGATTGGGGGGCACTCTTGTCGAGAGTGCGGTGGCGGATCTGCACGTTCTTGCCAAGCAAACGGAATGCACTGGCCAGCCGCTCTGCAATAAAGACCGAGCGGTGCTGACCACCGGTGCAACCGATGCCGACCGTGAGGTAGCTGCGATTGTTGCGCTCCAGATGGGGCAACCAGGTCGCCAGCATGTTTTCGATCTGCTGGGTAAACAGCATCACGTCAGCCTGCGCCGAGAGGTAGTTGGCGACCGGCTCATCCTTGCCGGTGAAGGGCTTGAGCTCGGGGATCCAGTGCGGGTTAGGCAGGAAGCGGGCATCGAACACGAAGTCGGCATCCTTGGGAATGCCGTACTTGAAGCCGAACGACTCGAACACCAGCACCAACTCGTTCTCTTTCTTCCCAAGCACCCTGGTCTTGATGAGCTCGCTCAGGTCGTGAATGCTGAGGGTGGTGGTGTCGATGCGCAGGTCAGCGGTCGAGGAGATGGGCGCCAGCAGGTGGGTCTCCTCCCGAATCGCCTCATCCAGCGACAGCTTGTTGCGTGAGAGGGGGTGCAAACGGCGGCTCTCGCCATAGCGCTTGAGCAGGGTGCCGTTGTCAGCATCGAAGAAAAAGCTGGAGAACTCTACCCGCCCCTCATTGCGCACCTGAGCTAGCAGATTTTCCAGTTTCTCCGGATCGCTCGGCAGGTTGCGCACATCGATGCTGACCGCCAGCTTGTCATACTGGCTCTCGACCGAAACAATCAGCTGGGGCAGCAGATTGACCGGCAGGTTGTCCACACAGTAGTAACCCAGATCTTCCAGCACTCGCAGGGCTACCGTTTTACCGGAGCCCGAACGTCCACTTACCACGATTAACTGCATCTTGTTCCCTCACGCCAAAACGGGTGTCTCATCCTTGGCCTGCTATCAGGCCGAGGTCATGATCTGATAGAGCTCTTCGTCGCTGGTTGCCTGACGCAACTGGCGGCACACCGCCTTGTCACCCAGCTTGGAAGCCATCAGAGAAAGGGTCTTGAGATGCTGCTTGCACTCGCTTTCCGGCACCAGCAAGGCAAACAGCAGGTCAACCGGTTGATTGTCGATGGAGTCGAAAGGAATAGGGTCGGCAAAGGTCATCAGGATCGCGGTTGGCGGGAACTCATCGTCAATGCGACCGTGGGGGATCGCAATACCGGCACCGATCCCGGTACTACCCATTTTTTCGCGGGCCAGCAAGCATTCAAACAGTGCCTGACGGGAGGTGCCAAGGCGTTCGGCGGCCAGCTCGCTGATGATTTCGAGGGCGCGTTTCTTGCTGGTACAAGGGACTGCACTCTTGGTGCAGTCCCGACTCAGTATGTGTTCAAGTTGCATGGTTATTTTTTATTTAACTTATCTTTGTGCTTGATGATCTGCCTGTCCAGCTTGTCGAGCAAGGTGTCTATCGCAGCATACATATCGGCATGTTCAGAGTTGGCAAACACTTCGCCACCGCTGACGTGCAATTTGGCTTCCGCTATCTGGTTCAGTTTTTCCACGCTAAGCACCACATGAACATTGTTGATGTGGTCGAAATGACGCTCGAGTTTGGCAAATTTGTTATTCACATAATCACGCAGAGCTTCGGTGATCTCGACATGGTGTCCGGTCAGGTTAATTTGCATAACATCATCCTTTTGTTTGCCTAAACCAGGCGTTTGCGCTGATTGGAAGGTGGGATAAACAAGGATTCGCGATACTTAGCGATCGTGCGTCTCGCCACCATAATACCCTGTTCGGCCAGCAAATCCGCGATCTTGCTATCACTTAACGGCTTGGCAGGATTCTCTGCCGTGACCAGCTTCTTGATAAGCGCGCGAATTGCGGTCGATGAGCACTCTCCTCCTCCTTCGGTGTTCACATGGCTGGAGAAAAAAAACTTCAATTCGAAGATACCACGGGGGGTATGCATGTACTTCTGGGTCGTCACCCGGGAGATGGTCGACTCATGCATCTCCACCGCTTCGGCGATGTCATTGAGCACCATCGGCTTCATCGCCTCTTCACCATACTCGAAAAAGCCCTGTTGCTGCTCGACAATGCAACTTGCCACTTTCAGCAGGGTGTCATTGCGACTTTCCAGACTCTTGATGAACCACTTGGCTTCCTGCAAATGGGAGCGGATAAACTGGGTGTCGGTGCTGCTGCGGGCGTTGCGGGCCATGGCGGCATAGGTCTCGTTGACCCGGATGCGGGGGGCTGAGTCGGGATTGAGCTCGACCACCCACTTGCTGCCCTTCTTGACCACGGAGACGTCGGGGATCACGTACTGGGAGTCGCTCTGGATGATGCCGTTGCCGGGGCGCGGCTCCAGCAGCTGGATCAGATCCAGCACCTCCTTGAGGTCGCTCTCCTTGAGTTTTGTCTTGCGGGCGAGGGTGCGGTAATCCCGGTTGCCGAGCAGCTCCATGTGCTCGAGGATCACCTCCTTGGCCTCGTTGAGCCAGGGGGTCTGCGGGTCATACTGATCCAGCTGGATCAGCAAACACTCCTGCACAGAACGGGCAGCAATGCCGACCGGATCGAAGTGCTGCACCCGCTTGAGTACCGCCTCGACCTCATCGAGCTCCACCTCTACGTCATCGCTGGTGACGGCAGCCTGGATATCCTCCAGCGCAACGGTCAGATAACCGGATTCGTCGATGGCATCGATGATGGCGAGCGCGATGGCGGCATCCACATCGCTGAACGGTGTGAGTCGCATCTGCCACAGCAGATAATCCTGCAGGTTTTCGGTTGTTTCACCCTGATAGACGCTATCTTCCCCATCGTGGATGGGGCCCGCGCTCTGGGCGGTGCCGGCAGAGTAAACCTCGTCCCAGGTGGTATCCACCGGCAACTCATCCGGCATCTGCTCTTGGGCCATGGCATCGCTGGAATCCAGCTGGCTGGCATCGACCGGCGCTTCCGGACTGGTCTCTTGCGCCTCGCTCTCTTCCTGCTCCAGCAGAGGGTTGTTTTCGAGCGCTTGCTGAATTTCCTGCTGAAGTTCCAGAGTGGAGAGCTGGAGCAGACGAATCGCTTGTTGTAATTGCGGCGTCATGGTCAGGGACTGACCGAGACGCAACTGTAATGTCGGCTTCATCTACGTCGGGATATCCTTATGTTCAGCGAGGCACTCGTCAAAGGAAATGAAGGCATGCCCCCTTACTATAGACTGAATTGATCGCCCAAATAGACGCGCTTGACCTGCTCATCGGCAAGGATGTCAGCCGGTGCACCTTCGGCAATCATCTTGCCGTGGCTGACGATATAGGCCTTCTCACATACGTCCAGAGTCTCTCTGACGTTGTGGTCGGTAATCAAGACGCCAAGGCCTCTATCTTTCAGATGCTGAATGATCTTCTTGATGTCTATCACAGAAATCGGGTCAACCCCTGCAAAGGGTTCATCCAGCAGAATAAAACGCGGCTCGGCCGCCAGCGCACGGGCAATTTCGACCCGACGGCGTTCACCGCCGGAGAGGCTCTGACCCAGGTTGTCGCGAATGTGGGTGATGTTGAACTCTTCCAGCAGTTGCTGAACCTTGTCCTCACGCTCCTCGCGACTCAACCCCTTGCGGGTCTGCATCACGCCCATCAGGTTGTCGAACACCGACAGGCGACGGAAGATGGAGGCCTCCTGCGGCAGGTAACCGATGCCGTTACGCGCCCGCACATGCATGGGCTGCAGGCTGATGTCCTGATCGTCGATAGTGATGAGACCGGCATCGCGCTGCACCAGCCCCACGATCATGTAGAAGGAGGTGGTCTTGCCCGCCCCGTTGGGGCCGAGCAGGCCGACAATCTGGCCGGTGCCCACTTCAAGGCTGACGTCACTCACCACCATGCGGCGCTTGTAGCTCTTCTGCAGGCCCACTGCTTTTAACACTGCCATGGCTTATTTTCCCTGCTTCTTCTGGTCGGTGGGCTTGTCGAAATTCTCTACCTGATCAGGCAGGAACACGGTTTTGACCCGCTGGCTCGGGCTCTTGCTCTCGGCAATCATCTTCTGTTTGACGATGTCGTAGCGGATCAGATCGCCATTGACCTGGCTATCTTCCTGCTTGAGCTGACCATTGCCGGTGATGGTCACCAGACGGTTCTTCAGCTCGTAGCGGATGGTATTGCCGTGGGCATTGACCGGCTTGCCGTTATCCAGGATCTGGAAGAAGGTGGCGGGCTTGCCGTAGGCAGTCATCACCTCGGCCCCTTTCTCGCCGGAACGGGTCACTACCACCTTGTCAGCCTTGATTCGGATGGTGCCCTGATTGATGGTCACATCCTCTTCGAAGGTGATGCGGTTGTCCTGCATCTCGGCCACCTGTTTGACGGCATCGACGTAGACCTTCTCGGCAAAGTCGGACTCTTTGGCGGTCACCGCACCACACAACAACAGGGCTGCGAGGGCCAGATTAGCGTTTTTCATTGAAATAGATGGCATGGCCTTGATCCAGTAACTCAAAATATTTGCGGTCCAGATGGCCCTTGAGGCCAACCCCTTGGGTCTGGAAATCCCGACCCAGAATGTTCACTTCCCGGTTGCTGCGCACATCCTGTGTCACCAGATCCAGCTCCAGATAGGGGGTATCCAGTGTGGAGATGAAAGAGGTAGGTAGCAGACCATCCAGATGCACCTTGTCCCGCAGGATGACGTTGTCGCCGGTGTTGAGCACGCCGGTTTCGGCGGTCACCTTCCACTCGGCGGCACCCTGATCGTCATACATGTAGACCACCGGCTTGTCGAAGGTGGCCTGCTCGAGGATTTGATAATACTCGGCGTAGGTCGACTCCAGCCGCTCGGTGCGCTTGCCGTTGATATCAAAACGGGTGGTCACCAGATCTTTGGCGACAAAATCCGGCTGATAGTTTTCGATTTTGACGGCGCTCTCAGGCACCAGCTCAACCTTGCCCAACTGCCAAGCAACCAGCGCGACCAGAAACAGCAGGGCAAACAACAGGGTCTGTCTGCTCATACCGAAGCCTCGGGCTGATAATCGTCGTGGCCCTGCGCCTGCAAAATGAGGTCACACACCTCACGCACCGCGCCCATGCCACCGCCAAGCCGGGTCACCATATCGGCACGACTCAGCACCAGCGGATGGGCATCGGCCACCGCGATACCCAGGCCGCAGGCGGCCATCACCGGCAGATCGATGGTGTCATCGCCCATATAGGCGGCCTGTTCCGGACTCAGCCCCAGCTTGGCCAGCAGCGCTTCGAAGTGAGGCAGCTTTTTATCAGCCCCCTGCACCACATGAGCCACCCCCAGGCTTTTCATCCGATCGCTGACGATACGGGAGTTGCGCCCGGTGATAATGGCGATCTCGATCCCGGCATTGAGCAACGCTCGCATGCCCGCACCATCGCGGGTGCAGAAGGTTTTCAGCTCTTCGCCGTTGTTTCCCATGTAGATGAGGCCGTTGGAGAGCACCCCGTCCACATCGCACACCAGCAGGCGGATTTGCGCCGCCTTGTCGAACTGGCTGCGCGTCACCGGACCATAGAGGGTCGGTACGTTTTGCATCAAATTACTCCGGCTTTCAGCAGGTCGTGCATGTTGAAGGCGCCGAGCGGGCGTTTCTCTTCATCCACGACCAGTAATCCATTGATTTTTCTCGTTTCCATCAGCTTGACGGCTTCTGCAGCCATCATCTCTGGACCTACGGTAACACAGTTGGCCGTCATCACACGGCTGATGGGGGTGTGATGGATATCGATCTGCTGGTCAAGAATGCGGCGCAGATCGCCATCGGTAAAGAGCCCGGCCAGCAGGCCATTGCCATCGACCACAGCCGTCATACCGAGCCCCTTGCGGCTCACTTCCAGCAGCGCCTGGCTGATGGTGGCATCTATCCCCACCCGGGGCAACAGCTCACCGCTGTGCATCAGGTCGCCAACCCGCAGCAACAGACGCTTGCCAAGGGAACCGCCCGGGTGAGAGAGGGCGAAGTCATCGGCGGTAAAACCGCGCGCTTCCAACAGAGCCACTGCCAGGGCATCACCCATCACCAGGGTTGCAGTGGTACTGGAAGTGGGTGCCAGACCCAGCGGGCAAGCCTCTTTCTCCACCTTGATGCACAGGTGCACGTTGGCCTCTTTGGCCATGGTGGAGGCGGGATTGCCAGTCATGCAGATGAGCGGAATGCCGCGGCGCTTGAGTACCGGCAGCAGAGCCAGGATTTCGTCGCTCTCACCGGAGTTGGAGATGGCGATGATAAGGTCGCCACTGGAGATCATCCCCAGATCGCCGTGACTCGCTTCTCCCGGGTGAAGGAAGAAGGCCGGTGTGCCGGTGCTGGCGAGGGTGGCGGCGATCTTGCTGCCGATATGGCCCGATTTGCCCATGCCGGTGACCACTATCTTGCCACCGCAGCGCAGCACCATTTCGCACGCCTTGTCGAAGGCGTCGTTCAGATACTGATAGAGTCCATCAATGGCTTGCTTTTCTGTGTCCAGCACCGCGCGGGCACTGCGACGAAAATCGAACAGTTCAGACACTTTCTCAGGCTTTACAGACATAAAGACACAGCTCCGGGCCGAAATTAGCTGCGGGATTATAAAAAAGTCTGTCCGGATAAGCGAATCGGATGGCAAGTCCCGCTCTCAATGACGCACTTTGTTACAGAAAACTGTCGTGCAAATGGGCTTGCAGCCTGTTCAATAGTTGTTCCTTGCTGTTGCTTAGACCTAGACTACCCCATAAAATTCGCACCTCATTTACACCGGATGGACAATTGTTTGAACAATGACCTGATCACCATCTCCGACCTGACCTTCAGTCACGGAGATCGGCTGTTGTATGACGGGATCAACCTGACCATTCCTCGTGGCAAGGTGACCGCCGTCATGGGCCCGAGCGGCATCGGTAAAACCACCCTGCTGCGGCTGATCGGTGGCCAGCTCAAGCCGGAGTCCGGTCACATTCTGTTTGACGGGGAAGATATCCCCACCCTCTCCCGTTCGCGCCTCTATGAAGTGCGCAAACGGATGAGCATGCTGTTCCAGAGCGGCGCCCTGTTTACCGGCATGACGGTCTACGACAACGTGGCCTTCCCGCTGCGGGAGCACTCCGGCCTGCCGGAGGAGCTGATCCACACCATCGTCATGATGAAGCTGCAGGCGGTGGGCTTGCGCGGCGCGGCGAAACTGATGCCCTCCGAGCTCTCCGGCGGCATGGCGCGCCGGGCGGCGCTGGCACGGGCAATTGCGCTCGATCCTGACCTCATCATGTATGACGAGCCGTTCGTCGGGCAGGACCCCATCACCATGGCGGTGCTGGTCAAGCTGATCAAGGAGCTGAACGATGCCCTCGGTATCACCTCCGTCATCGTCACCCACGACGTGAAAGAGGTGCTGAGCATCGCCAATTACGCCTACATCATTGCCAATCGCAAGGTGGTGGCGCACGGCACGCCGGACCAGCTGCGCGAGGAGCACAATCCCGAAGTCGAGCAGTTCCTCAAAGGATTGCCCGATGGTCCTGTTCCGTTTCATTTTCCGGCAGGCGATCTGCTACAGGATCTCTGATGTTGATAAGTCAAATAAGCAAGCTGGGGCGGGTCGGAGTGCGGTTTATCAGCTCCGTCGGTCGCGCCACCATCATGTTGTTCCATGCGCTGGCGGGCAAACCCGAGCCGCGCAAGCACTTCCCGCTGCTTGTCCAGCAGTTGTATGTGGTGGGCGTACAGTCGGTGGCCATCATTCTGGTCTCCGGCCTGTTCATCGGCATGGTGCTCTCGCTGCAGGGTTACAACGTATTGAAGGATTTCGGCGCCGAGCAGAGTCTGGGACCGCTGGTCTCCCTCTCCCTGCTGCGGGAGCTGGGGCCTGTGGTCACGGCGCTGCTGTTTGCCGGCCGTGCCGGTTCGGCCCTGACCGCTGAAATCGGCCTGATGAAGGCCACCGAGCAGCTTTCAAGCCTCGAAATGATGGCTGTCGACCCGCTGCGCCGGGTGGTGGCCCCCCGCTTCTGGGCTGGCGTCATCAGCATGCCGCTGCTGGCTTTTATGTTCAGCCTGATCGGCATCTTCGGCGGCAAGCTGGTCGGTGTGGACTGGCTCGGCGTGGACGAAGGGGGCTTCTGGTCTGCCATGCAGGCCTCCGTCGACTGGCATGAAGACATCATGCAGGGCGCCATCAAGAGCCTGATTTTCGCCCTGGTAGTCACCTGGATTGCGCTCTTTAACGGCTATGATGCCAAGCCGACCTCGGCCGGGATCAGTCAGGCCACGACCCGTACCGTGGTCCACTCATCCCTCGCCGTGCTCGGCCTGGATTTTATACTCACTGCAGTCATGTTTGGATAAGGTAAAGATGAAGTTCAGCAAAGTAGAATTCCTGGTCGGCACCTTCATGCTGGCTGGCATCGGTGCCATTCTGGCACTGGCCCTGCAAGTGGCCGGTTTGAGCTTCAAACCGGAAGGAGAAACCTATACCCTGCGCGCGCATTTCGATAATATCGGCGGCCTGAAAGTCCGTTCGCCGGTCAAGGTCGGCGGCGTGGTGGTAGGCCGGGTCAGCGACATCGTACTGGACCCGAAAACCCAGGTGCCCGAAGTGACCCTGATGATGCAAAAGAGCGCTGGCGAGTTCGCCGATACCAGTTCCCTCTCCATCCTCACCTCCGGTCTGCTCGGCGAGCAGTACATCGGTCTGGCCCCCGGCTTCAGCGATGAGGAGATGGGCACCGAGATGCTCAAGGATGGCGACCTGATTGAAGACACCAAATCCGCCATCGTGCTGGAAGATCTGATTGGCAAGTTCCTCTATAGCCAATCCTCCGACAGCAAATCAGACAGCAAGAAGGAGTAATCATGTTCAAGAAAATCGCCCTGCTGCTGGGCCTGATGACCAGCATGCTCTTTTCCCTGTCTGCTCAGGCCGCAGTCGATGCCACCGACCCCAATGCGCTGGTGGATCAGGCTGCCAAGCAGACCTTTGCCCGCCTGAAAGCCGATCAGGCCCAGGTGAAAAGCAATCCGGATCACCTGCGGGTGATCATCCGCGAAGAGCTGCTGCCCTATGTGGACAACCGCTTCGCCGCCTACAAGGTGCTTGGCAACCAGATTAAAGAGACTACCGAAGCGCAGCGCAATGCCTTCGTCGAGGTGTTCACCGAGTACATGGTGAGCTCCTACGCCGATGCGCTGGCCCATTTTGACAAGCAGACCGTCAAGGTCGAGCCGGGCAAAGCTCCCAGCGGCAACATCACCGCCGTCAACGTCAGCGTGAAAGAGGCCGGCAAGCCGGACATCTTCCTCGAGTTCAAGCTGCGCAAGAACAACAAGACCGGCGAATGGAAAGCCTTCGACATGGTGGCAGAGGGGATCAGCCTGCTCTCCGCCAAACAGAGCGAGCTCGGCGGTTTGATCCGCCAGAACGGCATCGATGCGGTGATCGCCCAGTTGCGCGAACACAACGCCAAGCCGCTGGTACTCAAACCATGACCCTCAGCGGTGAGCTGCAGGCGCCACAGGTCAATGACCTGTGGCAACGCCGCGCCGAATGGTGGCAGGACGACCAGCTCGAGCTCGGCGGCGTCACCACTCTCGACTCCGCCGGACTGGCCCTGCTGGTCAAATGGGCCAAAGCCGTATTAGCGCGAGGCGCCACACCGCAACTGGTGGGCGCCTCCAGTGATTTCTATACCCTGGCCAACCTCTACGGGGTGGCCGGGCTGTTTCAATCAACCCCGCTCACAACTGAGGACGCATAATGCAAGTCTCTGAAATTGAAGCGATACTCCTTGAGGCTCTGCCATTGTCCGAAGTCCATGTCAAAGGGGACGGTAGTCACTACCAAGTGATCGCCGTCGGTGACATGTTTGACGGCATGAGCCGGGTCAAGAAGCAGCAGGCCATCTATGCCCCGCTGATGGACAAGATCGCCAGCAACGCCATTCACGCCCTCTCCATCAAGGCGTTCACCGACGCCGAGTGGAAACGCGAACGTAAATTCCTATTGCCCTCCTGATTTGGTAACGAAGTAAAAATGGACAAATTCAAAATCGATGGTCGTTGTACTCTCAACGGCGAAGTGACCATCTCCGGCGCCAAAAACGCCGCGCTGCCGATCCTGTTCGCAACCCTGCTCTGTGATGAAGAGGTACACCTCTCCAACGTGCCGCGCCTGAAAGATGTGGGCACCACCATCAAGCTGCTGGAGATGCTGGGCGCGACCACCAAGGTCAACGGCAACGTCACCGTGCTGACCGGTGCGGTGAACAACCATGTCGCCCCCTACGAGCTGGTGAAGACCATGCGCGCCTCCATTCTGGCGCTGGGCCCGCTGGCTGCCCGTTTCGGCGCCGCTGATGTCTCCCTGCCAGGCGGTTGCGCCATCGGTGCCCGTCCGGTCAACCTGCACGTCCACGGCCTGGAGCTGATGGGTGCCAAGATCACCATCGAAGATGGTTACATCAAGGCCCGTGTCGATGGTCGCCTGAAAGGCGCCCACATCCTTATGGATATGGTCTCCGTCACCGGTACCGAAAACCTGATGATGGCTGCGACCCTGGCAGATGGCCGCACCGTGATCGAAAACGCCGCGCGCGAGCCGGAAGTGGTCGATCTGGCCAACTTCCTCAATACCCTGGGTGCCAAGATCCAGGGCGCGGGCACCGATACCCTGACCATCGACGGTGTCGAGCGTCTGCACGGCGGCAACTACAGCGTGCAGCCTGACCGCATCGAAACCGGTACCTTCCTGGTGGGTGCAGCGGTCACCGGCGGCAAGATCACCTGCCGCAAGACAGACCCGACTCTGCTGGAAGCGGTACTGGTCAAGCTGGAAGAGGCTGGCGCCCTGATTGAGAAGGGTGAAGACTGGATCACCCTCGACATGACTGGCCGCACCCTCAAACCGGTCACCATCAAGACTGCCCCCTACCCAGCCTTCCCGACCGATATGCAGGCACAGTTCACCGTGCTGAACGCCGTCGCCAAAGGTACCGGTATGGTCACCGAGACCATCTTCGAGAACCGCTTCATGCACGTTCCCGAACTGGTACGGATGGGTGCAGACATCGAACTGCAGGGCAATGTGGCCATCTGCCGTGACACCGAGCAACTCAAGGGCGCCCAGGTGATGGCGACCGATCTGCGCGCCTCCGCCAGTCTGGTGCTGGCCGGCTTCGTGGCCGAAGGCTCCACCATCGTCGACCGTATCTATCACATCGACCGTGGCTACGAAGATATCGAGCAGAAGCTGCAGGGTCTGGGTGGCCGCATCGAGCGCATCAAGGGCTGATAGCCCACTGATCGCTAGCCGATAAAAAGGCCCCCTCGCGTTGGCGAGGGGGCCTTTTTCATGGTTTCGGTTCTGTTGAAACCGGGATCAGTGGCCCGCCAGCTTCATATTCTCTACCAGCACCGAGCCGGTCTTGAGACTGGAGCGCTCATCCTCGTCACGACCTACCGCCACGATATGGCTGAACATCTCGGCCAGATTGCCGGCGATGGTGATCTCCTCGACCGGATAGGCTATTTCGCCATTCTCGACCCAGAAACCGGCAGCGCCGCGGGAGTAGTCGCCATTGACGATATTGACCCCCTGCCCCATCAGCTCGGTCACCAGCAGACCGGTGCCCATCTCCTTGAGCATGCCCTGAAAATCCTGGCCGGTATTGGAGACCTGCCAGTTGTGGATGCCACCGGCGTGACCCGTGGTGGTCAACCCCAGCTTGCGCGCAGAGTAGGAGGTAAGCAGCCAGCTCATCAGCTCGCCGTTACGGATAATATCCATGTCGCGGGTACGAACCCCTTCGCCATCGAACGGGGTACTGGCGAGCCCGCCCAGCAGGTGGGGGAACTCCTGAATGGTGAGCCACTCGGGCAGGATCTGCTTGCCCAATTTGTCGAGCAGGAAGCTCGACTTGCGATAGAGGTTGCCACCGCTGATGGCCATCACCAGATGGCCCCACAGACCGGAGGCTGTGTCAGGGTGGAACAGCACAGGCGCATGACGGGTAGAGATCTTGCGGGCGCCGAGGCGGGAGACGGTACGCTCAACGGCTTCGTCGGCAATGCGCTGCGGGCTCCAGAGCCCGTCGAGGGTACGGCTGGAGGAGTAGCCGTAATCACGCTGCATGTCGCCATCCTGCTCACCGATCAGCACACAGCTCAGGGAGTTGCGCGACGCCGCGTAGCCTTTGACGAAGCCGTGGCTGTTGCCATAGACCTTGATGCCGAGATGGCTGGAGAAACCGGCACCGTCAGAGTGTTTGATGCGGGCATCGCGGCCCAGAGCGAGTCGCTCGCACTCGATGGCCAGCTCGATGCCGCGCTGGGGATCCAGCTCGATTTGGTGACACAGTTGCAGGTCGGGGGCATCCCAAGCCAGCAGCTCAGCGTCCGCCAGACCGGCGCAATCATCGGCCGAGGTGTGGCGAGCAATCTCGATAGCCGCTTCAACGGCGGCACGAATGGCGGGTTTGCTCAGATCGGTGGTCGAGGAGGATCCCTTGCAACCATCGCGATAGACAGCGATGCCGAGGGCGCCATCCTTATTGAATTCAATGCTTTCCAGTTCACAACCCCGGGTGTTCACCGACAACCCGGTCTGCTTGCTGATGGAGACTTCGGCCAGCGAGGCGCCCAGTCCTTTGGCTATCTCCAGGGCTTCGGCAACCACGGCCTCGAGATGGGCTTGATCCTGGCGGATTTGGTCTTGCTGATCCATAACTCACATCTGTATGAAAGAAGGAAAGGGGGTAAGCATATCAGACCCCTGCGCCCAGCGGGAGAAGCTGGTAACATATCCCCCAAACGTGAATGACAGGAATCAAGAGACCGATGAGTCAATATCAAGACGACAACGAGTTCGAAGACTGGGGCCCCAGCAAGAGCCAGCTCAAGCGCGATGCCGAAGCATTGCAGAAAATGGGGGAAGAGATCGTCTCCCTCAGCCACAGCGAGTTGGAAAAAATCCCGTTGGATGAAGAGCTGGCAGAAGCTGTCGAACTGGGTCGCAAACTCAAGCCGAAGAAGGATGAGTCCTTCCGCCGCCATCTGCAGTTCATCGGGCGCCTGATGCGCAGCCGCGATATCGAGCCGATTGCCGAAGCGCTCTCCATCATCAAGAACCGTCACTCCACCGTGAATGCCCGTCTGCACCGCCTGGAGCAGTGGCGCGAGCGCCTGATCACCGAAGGTGACAGCGCCCTCAATGAGCTGATGTCCCAGTTCCACGAGCTGGATCGCCAGAAGCTGCGCCAGCTGATCCGCTCCGCCAACAAGGAGCGGGAGCTGAACAAGCCGCCGGTCGCCTACCGCGAGATGTACCAGTATCTGCGCGGCGAGATCGAAGACCTGCTGTGATCCCCGAAACACGCCTCCCCTCGGGGAGGCGTGTTTCTATTGATGCCTTTTCCTCTCAACATCCTCCGCCAGCCCTGCGCGTTTAATATATCCACCATTTTACTGCCCCAGCCATAACGGCTCATCTCAACAGCCCCGTTAAATCGCCGCTTAAGAGCCGTCCAAGACAAATCCGTTAACAACTTTGTATCATTTTGTTTGACATATTGAACGGCCTTGGCAGACTGAAGAGAGGAGCCATGCCGTCGCTGCCCAGGCTGACCAACGATTCTGTCACTCGGCCCGACGCGGGATCCCATGACCATGCCTTGAGGCATGCCCTTGCCCTGCAGGTTTGCAAGGGTCTGCCCAAGGCGCAGGATGAGACTTCAACGCCAAGGATAATCAAGGTGCCCTATGCCAAATCCCCAGCCTCCCGCCACCCGTAAACCTGTCGTACTGATGACCATGGGTGCCCAGCCCCGCAACGGCCACGCCTATCAGGTGATGACCCACAAATACATCATGCCGCTGGTGGAGATAAGCGGCTGCGTCCCGCTGCTGGTGCCCACCTGCTGCGGCACCGCCGATCTGGAGCAGTATCTGGATCTCGCCGATGGGGTCTATCTGAGCGGCGCCGGTTCCAACATCGATCCGGCCCTCTACGGTCAGGAGAACCTCACGCCAGAAAAACAGCAAGACAGGGATCGCGACCTGTTCGATCTACCCCTCATCAAGGGGGCACTCGCCCGTGGCTTGCCGATCCTCGGGATCTGCCGCGGCATGCAGGAGATCAACGTGGCGCTGGGGGGAGACATCCATCAGAAGGTCTATAACGAGCCGGGTTATGACGATCACCGGGAGGATGCCGACGATCCGGTCGACGAGCAGTATGGGCCGAGCCATCAGATCAAACTGCTGCCAGGCAGCTGGTTTGCCAAGCTGATGGGGGAAGAACAGATTCAGGTCAACTCCCTGCATGGACAGGGTATCAACCGGTTGGGGAAGGGTCTGGAGCCGTTGGCCCACGCCGAAGATGGGCTGATCGAGGCGCTTCATGCTCCCGCACTGTCACCCTTTTTGCTGGCAGTGCAGTGGCATCCGGAGTGGAAGGCCAATGAAAACCCCCACTCCATCAAGATCTTTCAAGCCTTTGGCGATGCCTGCCGCCAACGCAGTGCATTGATAGCGGCTAGTTAATCCCTCATCGATTCAGTCGCCAAACCCGCGCGCCTTGAGCTTGGGCAGTCCACCCCGCTCGGGGCGCAGGGTACGGCAAATATCCATCCCCTTGAGCCCGCGCTGGATATGATCAGGCGAATGGCCAAACACCATACCGTTGCTGCGGTAGAGGTTGTTGTCATCCAGCTCGAACTTCTCGCCGCCGATCAGCAACTGCTCACGGCCATTGACCGTGTCACCCCGCTTGATGGGCACCTTCATATCACTCAGCACCTCGCCGGTGGCACACCCCTCGCGCCAGCGCGCCTCGCTGGAGAAGGGGGTAATGGCTATTTCACGCCAGGAGCCATCCCGGAATTCGACCCGATACTTCTCGGCCAGCAGGTCGCAGCCAGCCAATGGCAACAGGGCCATCAAACAGATGATTTTCTTTGAAAATTTCACTCAATCGCACTCCTTTGCCCGGTTCTGCACAGGATAAATAAATTGCCGCCCCAACGCACCATTTCCCCGCGCCGCAGCAGCTATGCTGGAAATAAAACCACAATAAGGTGCTGCTATGGCTGGCGAAAACCTCACCGCGCTACCGACGTTGATCTGGATTGGCGAACACCCGTTCTGGACCCTGCTCACCCTCTCCCTGATGCTGATCCACTTCTGGCGCCGTCCGGGACAGCGACGGGAGCTGCTCTCCGAACTCAGTTTCGTGATGATTAGCGCAGTAGTGATCCTGCTGATCCAGCTGGAAGGGGGCTGGTTCAAACTGCCGCTGCCCCATCAATTGCTGATCGAGATCTCCACCCTGCTGTCCGGCCTGATACTGGTCAAGATATGGGGGATCCTGCTGTTCGAGTTTCTGCTCCCCCTCTGCCATGTGCGGATCCCGCGGATCATCGCCGATATCGTCATCACCATCGGCTATATCGGCTGGGGTCTGTTTCGCCTCTACGCCTCCGGCATGGCGCTCGGAGAGATAGTCACCACCTCGGCGGTGATCACCGCGGTCATCGCCTTCGCCATGCAGGACACCCTGGGCAATCTGCTGGCCGGGGTCTCCATTCAGCTCGACAACTCCATCGCCATCGGTGACTGGCTGCAAGTCGACACCACCCAGGGCCGGGTGGTAGAGATCAACTGGCGTGCCACCACCATCGAGACCCGCAACTGGGAGACTGTCGTCATCCCCAACAGCCACCTGCTCAAACAGCGCTTCACCGTGCTCGGGCGCCGCCGTGGCGAACCCTTGCAGTGGCGGCGCTGGGTCTGGTTCGATCTGACCCTGGATACCCTGCCGACCCAGATCATCGCGCTGATCGAGAAATCCCTGCGGGAGACCAAGCTCCCCTGCGTCGCCAAGCATCCGCAACCGGACTGCCTGCTGATGAACGTCGAAGGGGGCATCGCCCGCTATGCGGTGCGCTACTGGCTCACTGACCTGGCTCGCGACGATCCGACCGACTCCATGGTGCGCAGCCTGATCGATGCCGCCCTGCGTCGCAACGATCGCCGCCTCACCCCGCCGATCTTCAACGTCTTTATGGCCAAGGAGAAGCAGCATCTGGATGCCCGCCACAAGCGCCACACCGCCGAACGAACCGATACCCTGCGCAAGCTACCGCTGTTTGCCATGTTGCAGGAGAATGAGCTGCTCCAGCTGGCCGATCAGGTGAAGTTCGCCCCCTTCGTCAGCGGCGACATCATGCTGGAGCAGGGGGATGTCTCCAGCTGGCTGTTCGTGCTGGTCAAAGGGGAGGCCGAGATGGTGGTCAATGTCGAAGGGCGAGAGCTGAAACTCGGTACGCTCAACGCGGGAGACTTTTTTGGCGAACTGAGCCTGCTCACCGGCGAGCCCAGCTCCTTCACGGTGCGGGCGGTGGCCACCGTCGAAACCTATCGCATCAATCAGGCAATGTTTCAGGAGTTGGTGATGCAGCGCGAGTCGCTGGTCGAGCCCCTCTACCGGGTGCTGAGCGACCGCCAGCAGGAGCAGCGGGCCCTGCTGGAGCGGGAGGCGGAAGCCATGAAGCAACCACCACAACAGCTTGATCTGCTTGATAAACTGATGAAGCTGTTCGGCGGAAGATGACGTAGCATGGCACGAGATTGAGGACGTGAAGAGAGAACCGCAGCCATGTTACTGACCACCCTGGCCCTTGCCGCCAGCCTGCAATTTGATTGTCCCGCCACCATCGAGAGTCGCCAGCAGCTGCTGACCCCGCAGCAGGGCTGGCAGGCGTTCACCCGCAATGACGATGGCAAACCGGACGAACCCCTCAGCCACCGGCTCGATAATCTGGCCCTGTTCGACGGAGATCCTGCCGAGCTGGCCCAGCTCAAACCGGATAATGGCGACAGCGACGAGATCCACTACTGGAGCCAGCTCGATAGCAGCCTGCGCCCGCTCTATCTGGTCTGCCGCTATCAGAACAGTGCCATCACCCTGCAGCAGGCGCTGCCCGTCGGCATCAGCTACTGCCGCGTCAACCAGCGCGATCGCAACACCCTGCTCGGGTTGGTTTGCCGCAAATAGCGGGCGTAATCCCTTGCCATATATCGCTATTCGCTGACAGCCATTACCGCCTGAGCCGGGCCATCCGCCAGCGCCATCAGAGCAGCAGCTCGGCCAGCTCCTCCAGTGCCGTCAGCTCAACGTCCGGCAACAGTTGTAGCTGTTGCCACGGTTGCCGCCGCTCGTTGAGCCAGGCGGCGCGAAAGCCGTGCAATCGGGCACCCAGCACATCGGTCTCGGGATGATCCCCCACATGGAGGATCCGCTCCGCTGGCAGCTTGAGGGCACTGCGGGTCTGCTCAAACATATCCGGTGCCGGTTTCATTCTGGCGCCCGCCCCCGCCTTGCAGACCAGCGAGAAGTAGCGATCCAGCCCGGCCTGAACCAGATCCAGATTACCGTTGGTGATGACCACCAGCGGATAGCGTTCGGCCAGTCTGGCCAGCAGCTGATGAGTGGACTCGCTCACCTCGATCTTCGAGCGCTCTGCCAGAAACGCAGCAAACACCTGCTCCGCCTCGCGGCTGGCCTGCTGGTCGGCCATCCCCCCCTCGACCATGGCGGTACGGATGGTCTGCTGGCGCGCCAGGCTGACATCGTGGCGCAGCTCGGGCCAGGCCAGCAACACGGCGCGTTTTAACTCCAGCCAGCGCGGCTTGTCGAGCATGGCGGTGGCCAGATATTCGCTGCGCAGATGGCTCAGCATCCACTGCTCGGCGCGCACGATGGCGGGGCCGTTGTCATAGAGGGTGTCATCGAGGTCAAACGAGATGGCAGCAACCGGCTGCCAGCGGCGATAGAAGTGCATGGACTCTCCTCTGCAACGGGGCTCAGGGCCCGCTATTCATCGTCCTGCGCATCCGGGTCACGCTTGGCCCTGGGGTGGGCACTGTCGTAAACCTTGGCCAGATGCTGGAAGTCGAGGTGGGTATAGATCTGGGTGGTAGAGAGGTCGGCATGTCCCAGCAGCTCCTGCACCGCCCGCAGATCGCCGGAGGACTCCAGCATATGGGTGGCGAAGCTGTGGCGCAGCTTGTGGGGATGGACGTGGGCGTTGAGCGCCTGCTTGTTGCCCCAGCCATCAAGGCGGGCCTGCACCGAGCGGGCCGAAAGCCGCTGCTTGCGGCTGGAGACAAACAGCGCCTCGCTCTCGTCCCCGGCCAGCAGCGGGCGCACCTTGAGCCACTTCTGCAGCCACTCGACCGCCATCCGGCCGATGGGCAGCACCCGCTCCCGCGCGCCCTTGCCGGTCACCTTGAGCTGGCGGTCGTCGAGCTTCAGATCCACCAGATTGATCCCCACCAGCTCGGCCAGACGCAGCCCTGAGGAGTACATCAGCTCCATGATGGCGCGATCCCGCACCGCCAGCGGATCCTGCTCGTCGGTGATGTTGAGCAGCTGGTGCATCTCGTCCACATCGAGGTTTTTTGGCAGCGGCCGCCCCTGTTTGGGGGTGACGATGCCGCGGGCCGGATTGGCGGTCAGCCGCCCCTGCCGCACCTGCCAGTCGCAAAAGCTGCGCAGGGCCGAGACCTTGGTGGAAAGGGAACGAGGAGCAAGGCCCGCCTTGTGCATCCGGGTCACCAGAGTTCGGACCTGACTCGCCTCGAGCCGACCCCAGTCAGTGAGCCCGAGGGCCACCAGCTCGGCGGTCATCGCCTCCAGATGGGCTTGATAGTTATTGCGGGTATGAGGGCTGAGCTGGCGCTCGACCCTCAGGTATTCGATAAAGGCCGCCAGTTCGTCCGCCAGTGCCGCAGGCAGTGGCGGTGCGACGACGGGAGCTTTGGCGGGCGCCCTGGCCGGTGCTCTAGCCATGAGTCAACTCGGGCAGACGCAGTTGCAGCAGGCGCCCCAGTTGGCCCAGCAGCAGGGTATCGTTGTGGGGAGTAAAGTGGCCGGGATCCGAGCTGGCGAAGGCCAGCACACCGAGATCGCCGAGCCGCATCAGGGCCACCGAGTTGACCAGCACATCGTGGCCAAACAGCGCCTGCTTCTCGCTCTGGCTCAGGCGGCCAAAGTAGTAATCCTGCCCCGGCAGACGCTGACCCAGCAGGGATTCGAGCTGCTTGCCCTGTGCCAGAAAACGCTGCTCGGGCCCGCTCAGGGCAAACTTCTTGGGGTTGAGCCAGAGCCGCAACCCGGTCAGGCGCAGCCGCTGGACAAAGGCCTTGCCCATCACGGCACTCACTTCGAACAGGGTCTGGCAACCGTACAGCTCGCCGTAGAGATCGGCATAGACCCGGAAGATCCGTTCGTTCTCGCTGGCGATCCCCATCAATTCGGTGATCTCCTGCTCCAGCTGTTCGATCCGCTCGCGCTGACGCTCCAGCTGGCGCTCGACCAGCGAGACCGACCCTTTGCGTTCATGGGGAATGCGGATCCGGTCCAGCACGGCGGCATGGCGTTGGAAAAACTCGGGATAACGGGCCAGGTACTCCAGCACAGTGGCTTCATCCACCGATTGCTCCTGCCGTTTGAGTTCGCTCATAAATTGGTTGATCCATCAGAGAAATGGGGCTCGCTGCCCCGACATCATGGGCAAAGGGGGCCAACGCCCCCCGTACCTGAACCTTTATCGGCTAAACCTCTATCTGGCCGTCAAACACATGCTCGGCGGGACCTGTCATATAGACCGGCTGGCCCGGCCCCTTCCAGGCGATGGTCAGCTTGCCGCCCGGCAGACTGACGGTGACCCGCTCCTTGAGCTTGCCCTGACTGATGCCAATCACCGCCGCCGCACAGGCACCGGTGCCGCAGGCCAGGGTCTCGCCACAGCCCCGCTCGAATACACGCAGTTTGATCTCGGTAGCATTGACCATCTCCATGAAGCCGACGTTGACCCGCTCGGGAAAACGCTCGTGGCGCTCCATGATGGCACCGAGCGTCTCGACCGGCGCATCGGCGACCGAAGGCACCTCGATGACGCAGTGGGGATTGCCCATGGAGACCACGCCACACATCACGGTATGCTCCTGCGCCCGCAGCAGATAGGTTTTCTCTGCCTTCTGGGCCCGGAACGGGATCTTGCCCGGCTCAAACTGGGGAACCCCCATGTTGACCGTGACCTGATTCTCCCCCTCCAGCTGCAACACGATGCGACCCCGGGCGGTACTGACCGCGATGCGATCCCGGTTTATCAGCCCCTTGAGACGCACGAAACGGGCAAAACAGCGGGCACCGTTGCCACACTGCTCCACCTCGCTGCCATCGGCATTGAAAATGCGATAGTGAAAGTCGAGTTCAGGGTCATAGGGCGGCTCCACCAGCAGCAGCTGGTCAAAGCCGATCCCGAAGTGGCGATCTGCCAGCTTCTTGATGACGTCATTGCTAAAAAATACCTTCTGGGTGACGCCATCCACCACCATGAAGTCGTTGCCCAAGCCATGCATCTTGGAAAAATCTATCAACATCGTGCATTCCTGTGCTGTTAGGGCTGTAAAAACTCACCGTCAACCGTTATGAAATCATTGTCCCAGCCTGCGCCATCAGGGCAGCAGGTGCTCACCGCGCCAGAGATCGGCCAACTGCTCACGCTCGCGGATCAGGTGCGCCTCGGCACCATCCACCAGCACTTCAGCTGCGCGCGGACGGGTGTTGTAGTTGGATGACATGGTAAAGCCGTAGGCACCGGCCGAACGCACTGCCAGCAGGGAGCCCTCGGCAATGGCCAGGGTACGCTCCTTGCCGAGGAAGTCGCCGGTCTCGCACACCGGGCCCACCACGTCATAGAGCGCGGGAGCATGACCGGCACGGCTATCCACCTCGATGATGTTCATCCAGGCGCCGTAGAGCGAGGGGCGCAGCATGTCGTTCATGCCGGCATCGATCAGCGCGAAGTTGCGGGTCTCGCCCGGCTTCAGGTACTCGACCCGGGTCAGCAGCACGCCGGCATTGGCGACGATGGCACGGCCCGGCTCGAACAGCAGGGTCAGATCCCGGCCCGCCAGCTTCTGCTTCAGCGCTTCGGCATACTCGGTCGGATGGGGTGGCTGCTCGGAACCGTAGTTGACCCCCAGACCGCCGCCCACATCCAGATGGTGGATATGAATCCCTTCCGCCGCCAGACCGTCGATCAGCCGCAGCAACTTGTCAGCCGCTTCCATAAAGGGATTTAATTCAGTGAGTTGCGAGCCGATATGGCAATCCACCCCGACGATCTCGATGTTCGCCATCGCGGCCGCCTTGCGATAGATGGCTGGCGCCAGCTCGATGGGGATGCCGAACTTGTTCTGTTTGAGGCCAGTGGAAATATAGGGGTGAGTACCGGCATCGATATCCGGATTGACCCGCACCGAGACGCGAGCCTTCTTGCCCATGCTGCCCGCCACCCGATTGAGGCGCTCCAGCTCTGCTTCCGACTCCAGATTGAAGCAGAGGATCTCTTTATCCAGCGCGAGGCGCATCTCCGCTTCGCTCTTTGCTACACCGGAGAAGACCACCTTGGCCGGATCACCGCCCGCCGCCAGTACCCGCGACAGCTCGCCACCGGAGACGATGTCAAACCCCGAGCCCAGTCGGGCCAGCAGGTTGAGCAGCGCCAGGTTGGAGTTGGCCTTCACCGCATAGCAGATCAGATGGGGAATATCGCCAGCGGCCTTGTCGAAGGCGTGCCAGTGGCGCTCGAGGGTCGCACGGGAGTAGACGTAAAGCGGGGTACCGTACTGCTCGGCAAGCTGTTGCAGCGAGGTTTGCTCGGCCTGAAGCTGGCCGTCGGCGTCGTAGTTAAAGTGATCCAAGGGGGCGGTTCCTTCCTAGAATGGGTGCGGCATTAGTGCGGCGCGGCCTCGGTGGCAGCCTCAGTGGTCGCAGGCGGTGCTGCTTGCGGTGTACTCTGGCTCTGTGGCTGCTCGGGGGGCGGCATATAGAGCGGCCCCTTCAGACCGCACGCGGCCAACCCGAGGGACAGAAGAGTGGCAAGCAGACACTTGGTGAACTGGGTGATCATAATGGTTCGCTGCGAAAAAATTTTTGGCCCTCTATAATCGCACTCACATTGTTAAAAGCAACAGGATAAACCGATGAAGGATCACGAGTATCACGCCCTGACCGACGCCTTTTTCCAATATGTGGAAGACACGCTCGACGAGGGGTATCCGGATATCGACTGCGAACGCAGCGGCGGCGTATTGACCCTCTCTTTCGAGAACAAGACCAAGGTCATCATCAACAAGCAGGAGCCACTGCACCAGATTTGGGTCGCCACCCGCGAGAACGGCTTCCACTTCGAACTGCAGGGTGACACCTGGATCGACAACCGCTTCGGCCACGAGCTCAAGGCGCTGCTGAGCCAATCCTGCTCCGCCCAGGCTGGCGAAGAGGTGGTGTTCCCATGATCGATCTGCACCCGCAGGGCGCCCGTCATGCGGTGATCTGGCTACACGGGCTGGGTGATTCCGGCGCCGGTCTCGCCCCGCTGGTGGACGCGCTGGATCTGCCCGCCGAGCTGCCGGTGCGTCACCTGCTGCCGGATGCCCCCGAGCGCCCCATCACCATCAACATGGGCTACAAGATGCGCGGCTGGTACGACATCAGGAGCTTCGAGGATCCCGCCGAGCGGGCCGTGGAATCCCATGTCCGTGACTCGGCCGACCAGATTGCAGCCCTGCTCGATCAACTGGTGGCCGACGGGTTTGCCCCCGAGCGCATCGTGCTGGCGGGCTTCTCTCAGGGCGGGGTGATTGCCTCCTTCACCGCGCTGCGCTATCAGACAACGCTGGCGGGCCTGCTCTGCATGTCCACCTATCTGGCAGCCCCCGACAAATTGCTCGGCGAGATGAGCGAGGCTGCTCGCACCCTGCCCATCTGCTACATGCACGGCATCTATGACGATGTGGTGAGCCTGTCGCTCGGTTGGGATGCCAAGAACCGGCTGGAAAGCGCCGGACTCGCCCCCGAGTGGCACGAGTACCCGATGCGCCACGAGATCTGCCGTCCGCAGCTCGGCGACATTCGCAACTGGCTGCTGGCCCGCCTCGGCGCCTGAGCAACCGCAAAAGCAAACGGCCTGCATCTGCAGGCCGTTTTTTATGACGATTCCAACTGGCGGGTCAGCCCACTTCTCGAGCGGGCGGCACCTGTTCGCGCAGAGTGCCCTGACTGCGATAGGGGATCACATCCAGCTCGCCATTCACTTGTACTATCTCGTAGTACTGGGGCAGGTTGAAGTTGATGAACTGCCCATCATCGCTGAACCGCTCGTGATTGGAGGTATAGAATCGGTTGACCCCCGCCACCAGTTCATCCTTGTTGCCGGCAAAGTGCTGGTAGATCTCCACCCGGTTCGCCTCATCGAGGATGTAGATGTTGGTGCCCGCATCCCGGGTATCGAAGAAGAACTGCACCAAGCCTTCGCTGGCATAGGCATCGACGATGCTCGGCAGATGCTGGCTGTGGGTCTTGTCGAGCCGCAGCGGCAGGTGATCCAGCTTGTTGTGGGAGATGTGACGGTAAAAATCGATGGCGTTCTCCAGCTTCTTCACCGACACCCCGCGACGCTCGAAGAAGATGCCGTACTTCTCGCGGCCAAGGGCCATGGTCTTGACCAGCTGTTGCTTGTCGCGGGCAAGGCGCAGGTCGATACACTCCGCCACCAAAGTCTGGAAGCGGGAGCGCACCAGAGAACGGAAGTGCTGGCTGTAGCAGAACACCTCGATCATCTCGGGGGCGGCAGCATCCTGATGCATCTTGCCGAGGATGGTGGTGAGGGCATCGACCACGGCTTCATCCCCCTGGAAGTGCAGGGTGCGGATCTCGCTCCAGGAGTTGCGATAGACCAGATCCACCGAACCGACCAGACACTCCTGATTGCGACCGAACGAGAAGACATCCACGGTATTGGCGTCAAATTCGATCACCTGGCCGACCCAGTGGCTGGTCGGGTCCATCTCCAGATTGAGGAAGATGGAGAGCTGGCGGATCTCGCACGGCCGGCTGAGGGCCAGGTTGGTGGCCAGCGGGTACTTCTCGGGGAAGCAGCCGGAGAGATCACGGCAGAACTGGTGCAGATTGTCGATGTGCAGATCCGAGCCCTGATTGAACAGATGCACCCGCGACTGGGGCGTCAACAGATCGTTGAAGTAGGCCCAGGAGACCAGCTTGCTGATGTAGCCGTTGAACTCCAGCGGCGCGCGGCCAATGATGTCCACCGGCTCCAGCGAATGTTTGTAGAGATACCAGCCGGCACGGTTGAGGCGACCGTGAGGCACCTGCACGAAGCTGAGATCCGGCTCGCTGAGATCAGGCGCGATCTTGAGGTTGATGCGCTGCACCTTGCCCGGCAGGCTCTCGAACGCGGCGTAGAGTTTGCGCGACAGAATGCCGATATCTTCCGGGTTGATCGACTCGCTGATGTTGTTGCGGCGAGCGAACTGGATCAGGTTGCGGTAGCTCTGCATCAGGGCTTCCAGCAGCTCGGCGTGGGCGATCTTCACCTCTTCGATCTTCCACTCGTGGCGATGATCGAGTTGATAGAGCTTTTCCTGACTCCAGCCCCAGTAGGAGACCAGCTGGCTCATCTGCTCGCGGCGCCACTCGGGGGAGTGATCATCCTTGGGATGGCTGAGACCGTCGCACACCTTGAGGTAGAAGCAACGGCGCACCAGATCGAGCCGCGCCATGTCGCCGATGGACTTGAGGTAGTTGGTCACCTTGTCCAGCATCAGACAGTAGTTGTCGAGCCGGTAGTGCATCCCCTCATTGTGCTGGAACCAGTCGCGACCAATCATCGACAGCAGGCGGGTATTGGGATACTCGTGGGAGTAGGCCTCCATCAGCACCGACTTGAGTACCGCCTTGTAGGGGGAGTCGATCCCCTTGTAGAGCTGCCACAGGGCAGAGCCGAAATACTCTTCGGCCGGAATACGGTCAAAACTGCCTAGATCGAGCCAGTCGTCCTGCTTGAGCTTGCCGCTCTCGAACAGCTCGTTCACATACTCATCGTAGTGATCATCACATTCGGTGGGCACCAGATACCAGATCAAGCGTTTGCCCGCGATACGCATGGCACTGCGGTAGAACTCGTCGAGCAACAGCAGGTGCTGGGCACTGCCGCAGCTCTCCCCCTGCATCTGGGCATCGTTGGTCTGGCGGAACTTGTCTTCCGGGATCAGGAAGAAGTTGAGATCGACCCCGCGCTGTTCGGCCCACTTGGAGAGTTGCTGGCACTTCAGCTCCAGCAGATCGAGCCGCTCCTGCGACAAACCGGCCACGTGGCAGACCCAGATATCGAGATCGGAGTGACAGCATTGACCGATGGAGGAGGTGCTACCCATGGAGTAGAGCCCCTGAATAGCTCGATCATGGGTTGCCAGACCGCTCTGGCAGTTGGCGTTGCGACAGAGGTCATCGATAAAGGCTTGCTGCTCGGCGGTGGCGCTGAAGCTCCAGATGCCATGAGGGACATCACCGGAGACATAACCGGGCAGCAGGGGATGATTGAAGTGCAGCATGACAGGCAGCAGTTGGAATACCTGCTGCCCATAGCGACTCATGAGGCCTAACGCCCGTTGCGTCTTGAGACGGGTAATGTCGTCATAACGCGCAACCAGCGTATCGATGTGTTCCTGCAATGCCCTGCCTATCACCTAAGTGAAAATGACGCACCAAAGGGGGGATACGTCAAAAAAGTGTGATCATGTTAACAATGCAAACAGCGGTGGTAAACAAGCCTTCAGCTAAACGTCAGATTATTTCTGGTATGACCACATCAAGTATCAGGGGAAATCATTAAATCCCAATACATTCAATGAATTAATCAACACCCCTTGCTTAATGAAAATCATTTTCAGCATGCATTTTTGAGCTTGGCCCCGCTTTTGCCGGCTCCGCCATGAAAGCCCGGGCAAAGGGTGGTAATATCGATTTCCTTCTAAAAATGAAACAACTGATTGATATGGCAGCCCGAACCCTGAAAATTGCCACTCGCAAGAGCCCGCTGGCCCTGTGGCAGGCCAACTTTGTCAAAGACCGGCTCGAAGCCCTGCACCCGCAGTTGCAGGTCGAACTGGTGCCCATGAGCACTCAGGGTGACAAGATCCTCGATACCCCGCTGGCCAAGGTCGGTGGCAAGGGGTTGTTCGTCAAGGAGCTGGAGACCGCCATGCTGGAAGGGCGGGCCGATATCGCCGTTCACTCCATGAAAGATGTGCCGGTGGAGTTCCCCGAGGGGCTCGGCCTGCACACCATCTGCGAGCGGGAAGATCCCCGTGATGCCTTCGTCTCCAACCGTTTCAAGGCCATTGCCGAACTGCCGCAAGGGGCCGTGGTCGGCACCTCCAGCCTGCGCCGCCAGTGCCAGCTGCGCGCCGCGCGCCCGGATCTGGTGATCCGCGACCTGCGTGGCAACGTCAACACTCGCCTCGCCAAGCTGGATGCCGGTGAGTACGACGCCATCATCCTCGCCGCCGCCGGTCTGAAACGACTGGAGATGGCGCACCGCATCACCGCCTTTATCGAGCCGGAGCAGAGCCTGCCTGCCAACGGCCAGGGTGCGGTCGGCATCGAATGCCGCCTCGACGATACTGAGCTGCACGCTCTGCTGGCGCCGCTGGAGCACGCCGAGACCCGCGCCCGGGTGCTGACCGAGCGCGCCATGAACCGCGCTCTGCAAGGGGGATGTCAGGTGCCTATCGGTGCCTACGCACTGGTCGACGGCGAGCAGATCTGGCTGCGCGGTCTGGTGGGTAGCCCGGATGGCACCCAGGTGATCCGCGACGAGATCCGCGGTCCGCTGGCCGATGGTGAGGCCCTCGGCGAGCAGCTGGCCCAGCGCCTGCTGGCCGCCGGAGCCGACGAGATCCTGGCCGAGGTCTACCGCGCATGACCCCGCTGGTGGTGCGTCCGGCCATTCAGGCCGCCGAGCTGGTGCAGTTGCTGCGCCAGCACGGCCATGCACCACTCTGCTGCCCGCTGCTGGAAACCGTGGCGGGCAGCGAACTCCCTCTCCTGCCCGACCTGCTGCGCAGTGCTGACGCGGTTATCGCCGTCAGCATTCATGCCGTTCATTTTGCACACGATTTTCTGTTGCAAACTGGTCAGACCTGGCCACATATTGAGTACTTTGCGGTGGGTCAGGCCAGCGCAGATGCGTTTGCCGCCATCGGCATCACGGCAAGTTGCCCGGATGACCCGCGTAGCGAAGGGCTGCTGGCCCTGCCCGCCCTGCAGCAGGTAGCAGGCAAACGGGTACTGATCCTGCGCGGTAATGGCGGGCGGGATCTCATCGCCAGCATACTGGCCTCACGCGGTGCTCTGGTGCACTATTGTGCGGCCTATGAGCGCCACTACCCCGAGCTAGACGGGGACAGATTGACCCACTACTGGCAGGCAGCGGGGCTGGACAGCCTGCTCATTACCAGTGGTGAACTGCTGCAACGGCTGCTGGAGCTGGTTCCCGACCACCAGCGGCCCTGGCTTTTTGACCGCCTGCTGGTGGTCCCCAGCCCGCGCGTGGCCGAGATGGCCCACTCCGCGGGCTTTATCCATATCACGATTGCCCAAGGTGCATCCAACCAGGCCCTGACGGCCGCACTGGAACTGAGGAAGATGGAATGACAGAACAACAAGAATCCCAGGTCAAACCCCAGCCGACCGCTGTGGTCAATGGCAGCAAGAGCCGCTCCGGTGCAGTACTGGGAGGGGTCGCCATCCTGCTGGCCCTTGGCCTGACCGGCGGTCTCTATCTGCACGGTCACAAGAATGCGGTAGCCCAGCAGGCCGAACTGGCCCAGCTCAAGCAGCAGCTGGCGAGCGCCCTGAGCAAGATCGACCAGACCAGCAGCAAGGATGCCGAGCAGCTGGCTGCGCTGGATCAAACCCAGCAGCGGCTGCAGGGGGAGATGCAGGGTCTACAGAACCGGGTACTGGATCTGAATGACAAGCGCCCCAACGACTGGATGCTGGCCGAATCCGAGTATCTGGTACGGATGGCGGGCCGCAAACTGTGGCTGGAGCATGACCTCGTCTCCGCCATCACCTTGCTCGGCAATGCCGACGAGCGGATCGCCGCCCTCAACGACCCCAGCCTGATGCCGATCCGCAAGGCGCTGGCCGAGGATATCGCCAAGCTCAAGGGGATGCCGCGCATCGACCGCGAGGGGCTGACCCTCAAGCTGGCCGCGCTGTCAGACCAGATCGAGCTGCTGCCCCTCTCCACCGTCAGCATGCCGGAAGCCAAGGCCGAGCCGGATCAGGCGGTCAGCACCAATCCCGACGAGTGGGAGAGCAATCTGAAGAAGAACTGGGTCAAGTTCACCGAGAACTTCGTCACCATCCGTCGCCGCGATGGCGCGGTCGAGGCGCTGCTCTCGCCGCAGCAGGAGATCTTCCTGCGTGAAAACCTCAAGACCAAGCTGTTGCAGGCCCAGCTCTCCGTCTATCGCGAGCAGCAGGCGCTCTACGAAGACAGTCTGGACAAGGCCCAGCGCTGGCTGACCCAATATTTCGACACCGACAACAGCGCCACCCGCTACATGCAGGGCGAGATCGACAAGCTCAAGGGTGAGCAGATCCAGATCGACTATCCGGCCCAGTTCAAGACCCAGGCCATGCTGGAGCAGGTGCTGACCGAACGCCTGCAACGCATTCTGGCCAGCAGCTGAGGAGGGCACCATGATCCGTATAATCATTCTGGTCGCCGTGATGGTCGCAGGGCTGATCTTTGGCCCGCAAGCCTCCGGCAACAAGGGCTATGTGCTGATTGCCCTTGGCAATTACACCATCGAATCCTCCGTCACCAGCGCGGTGATCCTGGCCGTGCTGTTCTACGGTGCCCTGCTGATCGTCGAGTGGCTGCTGGGACGGGTATTCGGCCTACGCCGCAAGACCCTCGGCTGGTACGGCTCGCGCCGCCGCCGCAAGGCCAATCAACAGACCGTCGCCGCCACCCTGGCAATGGCCGAAGGCCACTACAGTCAGGCTGAAAAGCTGATGATCAAGGGAGCCAGCAACAGCGACACCCCGCTGCTCAACTACCTGAGCGCCGCCAAGGCGGCACAGGCCCGTGGTGACGACGCCCGCCGGGATCAATACCTGCAAAAAGCGCAGGAGGAGAACCCCAAGGCCGAGCTGGCGCTCACCCTGACCCAGACCCAGTTGCAGATCGAGCAGGGCCAGTACGATACCGCACTGGCGATGCTGGAGTCGGTCTACGCCCTCAACCCGCGCCACCCCATGGTGCTGGATCAGCTGCGTCAGGTACATCTGGCCCGTCAGGACTGGAGCGCCCTGTGCGACCTGATCCCGGCACTGCACAAGGTGGGCAAGCTGACCCCGAAACAGGAAGAAGAGCTGCTGCAACAGGCCTGGTCTGGTCGCCTGCGACAAGCTGCCGGCAGCCTCGAGACCCTCAAAGCCGTGTGGCAGGATCTGCCGCGCAAGCTGCGCCTCGAGCCAGAGCTGCTGGCCTGCTACGGCGATCTGCTGCGCCAGCTGGGCGCCGACGGCGAAGCCGCCACCCTGTGGCAGGAGGCGCTGCGCAAACAGCCGATGCCCCAGTTGCTGGCTCGCCTGCCCAAGCTGAAACTCGACAGCTACCAGCCGCTGCTGGCGCTGCTGCAAAAACAGCAGGGGCAACCGGATGTGGACACCGCACTGGCCCAGCTCTATCTGCTGGCAGGTCAGCTGGACGATGCCCAGAAGCTGCTGGAGCAGGAGGTGGAGCGGGCGCCGAGCGCCGCCGCCTACCACGCCCTCGGCCAGCTGATGGACAAGCGCCGCCTCACCAACAAGGCCAACGAGTACTATCGTCAGGCACTGGAACTGGCGGGAGTCTGATCCCCGGCGAACAGAAACGCGAGAGGCCGCATGATGCGGCCTCTTTTTTTATTTCTTCGCCCTGCCCTCGTCAGGTGGTGAGCCGTTCCAGCTCGCCGATCAGCCAGATGGCCTCGGCACGGTGGCTGCCGCACACATCCATCATGGGGCGAAAACCGCCGCACACTGCCGGCCGCTCCGGTTGACCGAAGATCTTGCAGCCAAGGGCGCTATCGAGCTGGATACAGGGGACGCCAGCCGGTTTGCCATCTGGCATACCGGGAATGGCACTGCTGATACTGGGGGCGATGCAACAGGCAGCGCAGCCGCTACGACACTCCATAGACTCCACTCCTTTGGGACGGTCTGAGCCACCATAGCCGAAGCGGCGGCACAAACGTAGCTGGCGCACAACAAAAAGCCCGACCGCACGGGCGATCGGGCTTCAGACAACACAGCCGGTTCAGCGAGCCATCATCACAGGATGATATCGCGTACCACGCTGTCTTTGCGCTCAAGATAATGGATCGACTTGATACGACGAATGGTGCGCGACTTGCCACGGATCAACAGAGTCTCGGTGGTCGCCATCACGCCATCGCTGGTGATGCCATCCAGCAGATCACCCTTGGTGATGCCGGTAGCGGAGAAGATGACGTTGTCATTCTTCGCCATGTCTTCCAGCTTGAGCACCTTGTTGACATCGATGCCCAGCGCTTCGCAGCGGGCAATTTCCTGCTCGCCCAGCGCACGCACTTCCGGACTGTCGCCCTTGACGCGGTGACGCGGCACCAGACGGGCCTGCATGTCGCCATCCAGCGCGCGGATCACCGCCGCGGAGATCACCCCTTCCGGTGCGCCGCCGATGCCATACAGCATGTCGACTTCGCTGTCCGGCAGACAGGTGAGGATGGAGGCGGCAACGTCACCATCAGGAATGGCGAACACCCGCACACCCAGACCCTGCATCTCCTTGATTGCCTTGTCATGACGCGGCTTGGCCAGGGTAATGACGGTCAGACGGGAGAGCGGCTTGCCCAGCGCCTTGGCCACGGACTTCAGGTTCAGCTCGAGAGCCTGATCCAGGTCGATGGCGCCTTTGGCCTTGGGCCCGACGATCAGCTTTTCCATGTACATGTCAGGCGCTTTCAGGAAAGAACCCTTGTCGCCCACCGCCAGCACGGCCAGCGCGTTGGCCTGACCCATGGCGGTCATGCGGGTACCCTCGATGGGATCGACCGCGATATCCACCGCGTCGCCGTGTCCGGTACCGACCTTCTCGCCGATATAGAGCATCGGCGCTTCATCAATTTCACCTTCGCCGATCACAATCTCACCATCGATCTCGATCTGGTTGAGAATGTGGCGCATGGCCGCTACGGCCGCCCCATCAGCGATATTCTTGTCACCACGTCCGAGCCACTTGTAGCCAGCCAGTGCAGCCGCTTCCGTCACTCGGGAAAACTCGATTGCCAGTTCACGTCTCATCGCATATCCAACCTATGGAGCTCGAAAACGGGCGGCATTCTACCACAAGGGCAAACCTTTGCGCACAAAAGTAGCCGCTGCGAGCAAGAATGTAGCCAATTCATCCAATTGCAACCCAATTGCCATCGACTCTTCATCCAACTGTCACCCCGCTGTCATCCCCGCTGCCTAGCATGACCCCGTTTTCAAAACAAAAGCTTGCAACACCACAAGGGATTAAGATGAAAAAGCTGACTGTAGTGGCACTGGCTCTCACCGCAGCCTTCCAGGCTCAAGCCGTTGAAGTGTACAAAAATGACACCTCCATGCTGGATCTCTATGGCCGTATCTACGCTGGCCACTTCTTTGGTGACAAGAAGGAACTGGATGCCAGCGGCAAACCGAAAAGCGAATACAGCGACAAGCAGGGTGCCAACCAGTTTGTCCGTTTCGGCGCCAAGGCCGAGACCCAGATCCAGAGCGGCCTGAAGGCTCTGGCTCAGTACGAAGTACAGATGTATATCAATGACAGCGAGAAGACCATCAGCGAGAACTCCGACAACCTGCGCACCCGTCTGGCGTTTGCCGGTGTCGGCGCTGACTGGGGCACCGTGACCTTCGGTCGCCAGAAAGGGGCCCCGGGTTTCCTGGCCGACTGGACTGATGTTTCCCTCTCTGACGGCTACGGCAACGACGCGCTGGGCGCCAAGACCGACACCTTCGCCACCAACCGCGCCGGTTCCGTGCTGAAATACTCCGGCCTGTTCAATGGCTTCCAGCTCGACACCAGCTACAAGTTCGACGGTGGTGACACCGAAGAGACCACCAGCAAGGATAGCGACGCCGCCTACGGTGCTGCCGTGGCCTATACCTTCCCGTTCAACCTGTCTCTGGGTACCGCTTACAACGTCGGTATCCGCGACAAGAGCGGTGAAGAAGATGCCAAGCTGTGGCTTATCTCCGCCAAGTTCGACAACAAGGCCGCCTACGCCGCCCTGAGCTATGCCGATGGCAGCGACTTCCTGGCGACCGGCACCGATCACACCGGTTGGGAAGCCGCGCTGGGCTACAACTTCGAGAACGGCTTCGGTCTGATGGCACTGTGGAACAAACAGGAGCAGGACAAGGCTGGCATCAAGAAAGACAACGTGGATTACTACACCCTGGGTGCCCAGTACAAATTCAACAAGAACCTGCGGGTGATTGGCGAATACCGTATCAACAATCTGGACAGCAAGGAGAGCGGCAAGCTCAACGTCAAGGATGACTTCCAGCTGGCTGCCCGCTACGACTTCTAATCGAGGTTTTGCGGATCCCCAAAGCGCGATGGCTTGCCATCGCGCTTTTTGCTGGGCGTCGTTCACGACCGGATAAAGTAGCCTAGGCTCAACAGTAGATGTATCGCCGGAGAGATGATCATGTTCAGGCTGCCTTTCGTCCTGCTGTTGCTGCTGGCTCTTCCCGCTCACGCCCTCTCTATCGCCATGGTGCTGTGGCGCGGTGAAACCGCAGCCGAAGCGGGCTTTCGGGCAGAGCTGACCCGCCTTGGCTATCAGGCCACCATCACCACCTATAACGCCGATCAGGATCGTACGGCGCTGGCAACCATGCTGCGCCAGCAGATGCTGCCGAAACTGGCCGAATACGACTACATTTACACCTTTGGCACCACCGCCACCACCATGACCAAGAGTCTGGTGGCCAGCCGCAAGCCACTGATCTTCAATGTGGTATCCGACCCGATCGGGGCAGACATCCTCTCGGAAGACAAAGCCCAGAACAGCATGGTGGCCGGGGTAAGCAACATGGTGCCGATGGCACTGCAACTGGCCAATGCCAGCGAGCATCTGGCCACCGGAAAACGGCTGCTGCTACCCTTCAACCCCCGTGAGCAGAACACCCTGCTGGTGGCCGATATGCTGCTCAATGAAGCGAAACGCTACCAGTGGCAGATGGTCACCTGGCGAATGGCCCCTGACCCACGGCGGCTGGACAACGAACTGAAGCGGCTGCAACAGGATGCCAAAAACGACATCGTCTTTCTGGCCGCAGACAGCTATCTGCTCTCCATCGCCCCCCGCCTGCTGAATGCGCTCAACGCAGCTGCCATCCCTACCATCTGCAGTGCCGAGCTGTTCGTCGAGCACGGCTGCAGCGTTGGCACCATCAGCAGCTACGAGGCACTGGGCAAGATGGCCGCCGGGATCATCCATCGCCACCAGCAGGGAACCGAGCTGCAAGATATACCGCTGCAGACCGATCCCCATCCCAAACTGGTACTGGGGCAACTGGGTAACGCCACCACGCAGGAGGCGAGCCCCGAAAAGCCGAAGCCTTGATAAAGATCTCGGCCAATCAGGCTCCGGACGGGTATGCTGTTGCCCCCCATCTCCCGAGAGCCCTTTCCCATGAGCACCACCGTCTTTTTTGCCGTTCTGCTGGCAGCCCTGCTTCACGCCAGCTGGAATGCGCTGGTCAAAATTGGCGAAGAGCGGCTGGTGGGCGTGTCACTGGTGGCGATCTTCTCAGGGCTTATCGCCGCCGTGGCGCTGCTACCCATGGGGCTTCCCTCTGCTGCCGAGCTGCCCTGGCTCGGCCTCTCAGTCCTGCTCCATATCGGTTACTGCCTGTTTCTCAGCCATGCCTACAATCAGGGCGATTTTGGCCAGATCTATCCGCTGGCCCGTGGCAGTGCCCCGCTGCTCGCCATGGTGTTAAGTGCCCTACTACTGGGGGACTACCCAGGTTACGGCGGCATCGTCGGCGCCTGCGTGCTGATCACGGGGGTCTTGCTGATGGCCTGGCGAGGTGGGCAGCAGCGCCTTGCCAGCAAAGCGGTTCGGGCGGCACTGATCACGGCCATGTTCACGGCGACCTATACCCTCTCGGATGGAGCCGGCGCCCGCGCAGGGGGTGAACCGGTACGCTACACCCTCTGGCTCTTTGCCTGCACCGGGCTGGCAATGCTGCTGGTGCTGCTCGTCCACCAGAAACGCAACGCATGGCGCCAGATCCGTCAATATGCGCTGGTTGGCGCCACCGGAGGTGCCATGTCACTGCTCGCCTACGGGATTGTTATCTGGGCCATGACCCAAGCCCCCATTGGCGTGGTCGCGGCTCTGCGCGAAAGCAGTGTGCTGTTTGCCATGCTGCTCTCGGTCTGGCTGCTGAAAGAGCCGCTCGGGCGCATGCGGCTGACGGCGGCGGCCATTATTACCGGCGGCGTGCTGCTGACCCGGCTGGGAGGATAAGCGCTGTCGCCATTGGGGCGTATTTATCAGGCAGGATAGCGTATTCACTCCGCCAAATATGCCGAATACGAATAATGGAAATAAGTGTCGGCCCGGGCGTAAATGTTTACATCCGCAACGTATCAATTAACTGGCAGGTCTGTTTATTTCAACCACAGCTTCATTCGGGAAACTTACCTGCCCAGCAGCATTAATGATAAAATCGTTCACAGTTAATTTTCGGCAACGCTGACCAATACCGCGCATGGCACAGACCATGCCGCTCCGCCCATACATTCATTGACCGCCTGACGGGTAAGCCAGCCCGGTCAGAGATGACCCGATCGCGCCCGCCACAGCAAGATGGCATGGCGCTACCGCGTTATTAATGGGTCCGGTTTCGTCCGTTTAATTTTTGATTATTTTAAATCCAGCACCATCAGGGAGTTTTTAATATGTCGGCAAAAAAGCTGAAATTGGGCGCCTTTATATTGATGATATTAACATCGGTATTTGGCGTCACTAATATCGGGATCGGTTTTTACCGAATGGGATATGCCGCCATTCCGATGTTCGTCATTGGCGGTCTGTTCTTCTTCATCCCGTTCATTTTGATGATGATCGAATTCGGCACCGGCTTTCGCAAAGAGGCGGGCGGTATCTTTACCTGGATGCGCCACTCGGTCTCGACCCGATTCGCCTTTATCGGTCTGACCATGTGGTTCGCCTCCTACGTCATCTGGATGTTTGGCAAGGCGCTCTCCATGTGGGTGCCCCTCTCCTTCATGCTGTTTGGCCGCGACATCACCGTCATCCCGGTCACCCTGGGTACCGGCATCGACTTTGGCCCCTTTATTCTGGGTGTGGTCGCCATCGCGCTGGTTGCCACCGTCACCAAGCTCATCACCCTGGGTAGCGCCCGCTTCGCCAAAGTGGCGGCCATCGGCGGTCTCTCCGTGGTGGCACTCAACGTGTTGCTGCTGGTTGGCGGCGTCTTCACCTTCACGGTGAGCGGCATGACCCTGCAGGAGCCCTTCACCCAGGCATCGCTGACTGCCTCTCCCAATGCCGCTTTCAACGACATCATCCCCTTCCTCGGCTTTATGGTGTTCGCCATCTTCGCCTACGGCGGGGTCGAGGCGATGGCCGGAGTGGCTGACGAGCTGGAAGATCCCGAGCGTGACCTCAAGCGCGGCATCTTCCTCTCCGGCGCCTTCATCGTACTCTGCTACATCATCGGCTTTCTGGCGGTCGGCTCAATCATGCGCTGGAGCGACTTCCCGGCCGAGGGGATCACCTCTCTCTCCGCCCTCTTCATCATCATGCTGGAGCTGGGGCGCCATCTCGGTGGCGAGTGGCTTGGACAGGTGCTCATGCGCTTTGCCGGATTGGGCATGTTCCTGAGCTATCTGGGTGCCTTTATCGCCCTCTCCTACGCGCCACTGCGCCAGTTCATCACCGGCACCCCGAGTTACTTCTGGCCGGAGCGTTTCCAGCGCGAGAACGAGAATGGCGTGCGCATTGAAGCCCTCAAGGTGCAAGCCTGGGTGGTCTGTCTGTTCATTGCCGCCAAGTCCATCTTTACCCTGATCAACCCGGAAGGGGCCGCCGCCCTCTATGAGCTGATCATCACCATGACCAACGTCGGCATGACCCTGCCCTACATGTTCCTCATCTACGCCTGGTATCGCTATCGCAACAACCCGGCGCTGGGCAAGGACCTGATCTTCTTCAAGAGCGCGGGCTCGGTACTGCTTGCCACCATCATCAGCCTGATCCTGGTCGCCTTCGGCAACGTCTTTACCGTGGTCGCCCCCTTTATCTCCGGCGATATCTCCACCGGCGTCTGGACCATCATTGGCCCACTGCTGTTCGTGGTGATCGCCATGCGCTTCAAGATCAAGCAGGAAGATGCCCACTAAACGGTAGGCAATGCTCCATGCCAATCGGGGCCGTTCTGGTCCCGATTTTTTTTAGCGCCGGCTTCCGCTCGCCATCACGGCCAGCCCATAGTTTCAATGCAAAAAAAGACTCCATAGAGACCTCTTTTACGAACTCCTCGCCGTCAGAGCACGCTCAACGCCGTAAATTATCAATATCAAGGTGAGAATGATTGTGAAGCGCCAGTTCACGACATATAACTTAGCGAGATATCCCTGTATTTCGTCCGGTAGAGCTGATCATGATGATGCGTTCCCTCCTTCCCCTGTTGCTTGGCGCAATAATGCTGCCGGCCACTATGGACAGTGCCCATGCCAACCCCTTTTCCGCCAGCAGCAAGAGCAGCAGCGGCTTTCTCGAGCGACGGGATGTGCCCAACCTCAGCTCGGCTGCCTTCGTGGTGGCCAACCACAGAACCGGCGAGGTGATCTCCGAGCGCAACGGCAACCGGGTAATGCCCATCGCCTCCCTCACCAAGCTGATGACGGCGCTGGTGGTGCTGGATGCCAACCTGCGCCTCAACGAAATGCTCACCGTGACCAATGCCGACATCGACCGCATCAAGGGAACCGGCTCGCGCCTAGCCATAGGTTCCAGGCTCAGTCGCGCCGAAATGCTCCATATCGCCCTGATGTCCTCTGAAAACCGCGCCGCCTCGGCGCTGGCCCGCCACTATCCCGGCGGCCAGCGTGCCTTTGTCGAGGCGATGAACGCCAAAGCCCGCATGCTGGGGATGTGGAATACCCGCTACGCTGACAGCACAGGGCTCAACCCGCGCAATGTCTCCACCGCGCAGGATCTCGCCAAGCTCGCCGCCGCAGCGGCCTCCTATCCGCTGATCCGCCAGTACTCCACCGACGAGCAGAGCTATGTGCGTACCAACAAGCGTCAGCTGCACTACCTCAACTCCAACCGGCTGATCCGCGAAGGGCAATGGGAGTTCACCCTCTCCAAGACCGGCTATATCCGCGAAGCGGGCCGCTGTCTGGTGCTGGGTACCAAGGTCAATCGTGAGCCGGTGATCATGGTGCTGCTCAATGCCGAAACCACCAACGATCGGGTCGCCGACGCCAAGCGGATCAAAACCTGGCTGGAGAGCGCGGGCAGAACCACCCTTGCAGCCAACCAGAGCAGCATGCTGACTCACCAGTAAGCTCGAGATCCCCAACCAAGCGAGGCACCTGCCTCGCTTTTTTTATCTGCATGAGCGCGCCCAAAAAATGGGATCCAGTTCCCGCTACAGGTAACACCTTCCGCCATCCCGTTACAAAACGTAACTACTCAACAGCGTGATTCACACTAATAGAATCAATTGGTTGTAAGTTTTCGGCAAGAATTTTAGCGTGCCATCACAACCCCTGTAACGACGAGCCACCATGCGTATTCCCAGTATCGAGTGCGGGCGGGTACTGGCCATTCTGGCCGTGATGACCATTCACGTATCCCCCTTCGCCAATCCGTTCAATCCCGCCCTGTGGGGAAGTGGATCCTGGCTCTGGCTGAGCGGCACCATCAACCAGTTATGCCGCTTTGCCGTGCCGCTGTTTTTCCTCTGTGCCGGTTACTTTCTGCAGCCGAGACTGAGCCGCGAAGCGCCGCTGACCGTTGCCTGGCGCTACTGCCACCCCTTGCTGCTGCTCTGGCTGGTATGGAGTCTGGTCTACCTGCTGGTGCCGTTCAATCCGCTGGATGCCGTGCAGCAAGGCTATCTGGCCTCCCTGCGCGGGCAGTGGCAATTCCAGCTCGGCGACCCCCTCAATGGCTGGCTGGTGGGCGGCATGATCCACCTCTGGTTCCTGCCAGCCCTGATCATGGCGGTGACCCTGCTGGCACTCTGCTACCGGCTTGGCAGACCAGCGCTCGCCCTCTGGCTGGGTCTTGGCCTCTACCTGCTGGCGCTGCTGGGGGGCTCCTATGCCAAGCCGCTGCTGGGCACCGAGTGGCCACTACTCACCCGTAACGGCCCCTTCTTCTCCCTGCTGTTTGTGGCGCTCGGGGCCCTGCTGCGCCAGCGTCAGTGGCAGCCCGATGCCCGCACCGGCTGGCAACTGCTGCTGGCGGGCGTGGCGCTCTATGGCTGTGAAGCCTGGGCGCTGCAGCACTTCGCCGCAGTGCCGCTCACCCGCCACGACTTCCTGCTTGGCTCCCTTCCCTGGGCTATCGGTCTGTTTGGACTACTGCTGGCCAACCCCGAGTGGGGCAAGGGCAGCTGGCTTGAGCGCCAGGCCCCCAAAGTGCTCGGGATCTACTGCCTGCACATGATGCTGGTGGTCTGGCTCTTCGTATTCGGCCCGCAGGGCGCATCCATCCTGTGGGAGATCACCAAGGTGCCGCTGCTGCTGGGAGCGTCTCTGCTGGCCTATCGCCTGATGGCGGCCCTCCCCCTCGCCCGCCGACTGCTGCGTACCCACTGAACCCTCCATCCGGCCCGACACATCGGGCCGGATATCGCTTCACATTTCGCACCTTTTTCTTCCGCTACGCCCTTTTCCCTCGCTTCGTTCTCGCGGTTTGCTGCAATGGCTCTGCTTTTCAGCCGAGCTCCCCCGACCGCACAACCCTCCTCCAATGCCCCTATCCATTTTCACCTTGCCAGACAAATGAAAATCAATATCATTGGCATCCCGCTTTAGCGGGTCAGGCTAATTATAATTAAATCAATATGTTCGAGCCGTCAGGTCGACATCCAAAGAGTCAATATTGAATATGCAGCACCCTCACTTTCGCAGAACGCTGGTCTCGCTGGCACTGCTGGGCACCGGCTTCACTGCCCAGGCCACCGATGAAACCATGACTGTGGTTGGCAAACGCTCCCAGCATCAGGAAGTTGCCACCGCTACCCGGACCAATACGCCAGCCAAGCTGGTGCCCCAGACCATCGACAGCGTCAAGGTCAGCGAGCTGACCGCCTTCGGCCAACCGACGCTGAGTGAAGCCCTGAGCGGCATTCCCGGGGTCAACGCCAGCGGTGATACCCGCTTCGACGGGGTCAATATCCGCGGCTTCAGCGCCAGCAACGACTTCTATCTCGACGGATTCCGCGACGACATGCAGTACACCCGGGATCTCGGCAACATCGAGCGGGTGGAAGTGCTCAAGGGCCCGGCAGCCGTGCTCTACGGCCGCGGTAGCACGGGGGGCATCGTCAACCGGGTCAGCAAAAAGCCGCAAAAAGGGCAGGAGTCCAGCGTCACCGCCCGGGTCGGCAGCTTTGACAGTCAGCGACTGGCCGCCGACCTCAATGGTGAGGCGAGTGAGCAGGTGCAACTGCGCCTCAACATGGCGCAAGAGGACAAAGATAGCTTCCGCAACGGCGTGAAGAGCAAGCGCACCCTGCTGGCCCCCTCCGCCAACTGGGAGATCAGCGACAACCTCAACTGGCTGGTGCAGTACGAGCGCAACGAACATGACCGCACCCCCGATCGCGGCATTCCCGGGGTCAATGGCCGTCCGGCCGATGTGCCGCGAGAGTATGTTTACAGCGATACCAGCCGCGACTTCATCGATGACGTGGCGCAATCCACCCGCTCACGCCTCTCCTGGGATATCAACGATCAGTGGCAGTTGCGCCAGCAGCTCGGTTACTCCACCCTCGGCAGCCAGTTTGACAACACCTATGTCACCAGCGTCAAAGGGGATAAGGTGACCCGCTCCCGCTGGCAGCAGGATCTGAAAGCGAAGAACCTGATCAGCAACACCGAGGCCGAGGGTCTGTTCCAGACCGGCCCGGTGGAACATCGCCTGCTGGTTGGCTTCGAGCAGAACTGGCAGGAGCGCACACCCAAGCTCTACCAGAACGCCACCGCCATCCCGTCTGGCAATCTCTACGACCCGGGCTCACTGCCTACCTACAATGGCGCCATGAAGCTCTCCAGCGACGCCAAACACAAGGTGCGCGGCAATGGCCTCTATCTGCAGGATCAGCTCAGCCTGGGTGACTGGCATCTGGTTGGCGGGCTGCGCCGTGACAACTTCACCGTCACCAGTCGCCGCTACGACCTCAACAAGGAGGAGAGCGTCTCGGTCAACAGCCTGAGCCCGCGCCTCGGTCTGGTGTGGAACCCCCTCGAGGATCACGCCTTCTACACCTCCTACAGCAAGACCTTCACTCCGGTGGGCGGCGAGCTGATCGGCATCACCCCGGGTGACAAGAACAACGGGCTGGAACCCCAGCACACCCGCCTCTACGAAGGTGGTGTGAAGAGTGACTGGCTGAACGGCAAGCTGGCGACCACTCTCTCCCTCTATCGACTGGAGATGTACAACAAGCGCACCAAGGATCCGCTGGATCCCACCAAGGTGATCCTCACCGGCCTGCAGCGTACCGAGGGAGTCGAGCTGAGCGCCCGCGCCGAGCTGACCGACGAGATCTATCTGCGTGGCGGCTTCGCCATTCAGGATGCGGAGCAGGTCAAGGCGGATGCGGATCTGCAGGGCAAGCGCCCGATGAACGTCTCCCGTCAGAATGGCCAGTTCTATCTCGGCTACAAGAGTGGCGAGCAGGGCTGGTTCGGTGAAACCGGCGTGACGGCAGTGGGCGATCGCTTTGCCGACAACGCCAACACCACCACACTGCCCGGTTACGCCCGCTTCGATGCGCGCGCCGGTTATCGCTGGCAGCAGTGGGAAGCCGAGCTGAGCGCCGAAAACCTGACCGATCACGAGTACTTCGTCAGCGCCACCAGTGCCAACCAGATCATGCCGGGCACACCCCGCCAGCTGAGCCTGACCGGTACCTACCGCTTCTGATCTCAGTGACAACCACCCCGACTGGCCAGCCCTTGCTGGCCAGTTTTTTATGAAGCAACCACGATGAAACGCAGAAGAGTTCCCCTTCACAACAACAAATGGGTACGCCGCCTCCATGCCTGGGCCGGTTTTTTTACCCTCGCCCTGATGCTGATGTACGGCATCACCGGTCTCTGGCTGCAACACCGTGCCGTGTTGCCCATCCCCGGCCCCCACACCGACAAATCGAGTGAAGAGATAGTGCTCAAGGCGCCGCTCGCCAGCCCGGAGCAGCTGAAAATCCTGCTGCAACAGCGCTATCCCGATACCTTTGCCGACGGGCGAACCATGATCACCCCGGCCCAGACCCTGCCCACCCCGAACGGCCCGCTCACCCTGCCCGCCAAGTGGGAGATGCGCGGCGTTACCCTCAGCCAGAGCGTGGCTGCCAGCTATGTTGAGGGTACCCTGCTGGTACGTACCGACCTGCAACTGGCCAACTTTGCCGCCAGCCTCAACCGGCTGCACCGCGGCATGGGCACCGGCCTCGGCTGGCAGCTGTTTGGCGATATCGCCGCCCTGGCCCTGCTGCTGCTCGCCCTCACCAGCCTGTTTATGTGGACCAAGCTGCACGGCACACCCAGAGCCATCATAGCGCTGACGCTCGCAGGCACCCTCGGTACCCTGCTGTTTGCCCTGCTGGGATAGTGCGGCAACCATGTTCTGATGCAGCAAGGTTTGGAAAAAACCGCAGTAGAAACAGGCCGCTGGCGGTGATGCCGTCAGCGGCTATATCAAGGAAAGGAAATAACGGAGAGCGGGAAAAGAGAAGGGATACCAAGAGGTAACGGGAAGCACTGCCAGCTCAACAGTAACGCCCCAAAAGCGCAGAAACGCCAAAAAACAAAAGGCCATCATTGCTGATGGCCTTTTGTCATGAATTTGATGGTGCCCGGGGTCGGACTCGAACCGACACGGTTATTCACCGGCGGATTTTGAAACCATCGCAAGCCATTCTGAATCAATAACTTGCCGTGTTTTCGCGGGTTTGCTTGGGGATGGATGGGGCTTATTGGGTATCGCTGGTGAGCGCTGCCGCCATTTTGCCGCCATTTTTCAGCGCGGTGATCGGGTTGAGTTTGACTGCATCTTCGAGGTGATCCGGGGCAAAATGGGCATAGCGCATTGTCATCTTAATATCGGTATGCCCTAGGATCCGTTGCAACACCAGAATGTTGCCTCCCCCCATCATAAAGTGACTGGCGAAGGTATGACGCAGAACGTGGGTGCTTTGGCCTGCAGGCAATTCAATCTCGGCCCGCCGTATCGCCTTCTCGAACTCAGCGTAGCAGTCACCAAATAAGCGGCCAGTGCGCTTGGGCAACAAGGCCAATAGCCAACCTGCCACCGGCACAGTTCGATTCTTCTTGCCTTTCGTTCGGGTAAAAGTAAGCCGGCCGATGCCAACCTGTGAGCGGGTAAGCTTCTCGATCTCTGACCAGCGAGCACCGGTCGAGAGGCAGAGCATCACGATCAGCCACAAATCTTTCAGGCCTGCACAAGCCGCGAGTAACCGTTCAATCTCATCCTGATTCAGGAACGCCAGCTCGGCTTCTTGCACCTTGTACTGACGCAACACCTCTAGCGGGTTGCCATGCGCCCACTCACCCAAGCGGCCAAGTTCATTGAACACCGCCTGCAGGTAGAGTAGTTCACGGTTGATAGTGGTCGGGGACACTTGCTTGCGTTGACCGGGAACATAAAGCTCACCTGCCAGGCGCCGTTCGCGGTAGGCCGCAAATTGTTGGGCCGTGAATTCTGTTGCCACGGGGTTGCCCAATGCCTCAGCCAACCAAATAAGCTTATCGCGGCGTCGCTCGCCATCAGTCAAGGTTTGACCGTGGCGACCATACCAGAGCGCCACCAAATCACTCAGCCGCCTGTCATCCACATTCCCCGCCCCTGGCTGCAGCCAAGGTTGAGCCAACATGTGCTTTTCCCACGCTAAGGCTTCGCCCTTAGTGGCATGGCGCTTGCGTTTACGAGGGCCATCACGCCCTTGGGGATAAACTTCGGCAAGCCAGGGTTTTGGCTTGCCGTCATCAAGTTTGCGAACTGTCATTGCGTGGTGAACCTGTTACTAAGTTGCCAATAAATGCTCAAAGACTTCAAACTATCCGATGTCATAGCTACTGACTAAGCTACTGACCAAGCCATTTTGTAAATTGAGATCTGGCCAAGACAAGCCGAGACTCATTAAAACTTGTTGGCAAAAAATCGGACTGCGACTATAGTTAGTTTGCAAAAACAAACAGGCGCAGTCCGAATTTCAGCGATGTGTGTCTAAGAAAGGAGCTCAATGTCCCCACATTGGGCTTTTTTGTTTTCTAGAACACAAAGCATTACTAACTCCCCGGCGAAGAACGCCAATGTGAAGTCACATACTCTAAACGCCCTTTACGCCGCCTCAGATAGGCACATACATGTACATCTTTGATTTTGCTAAACATAATTTCAATTCTCTCGATAAAGACGATTGCTCGCCGTATGGCATTCACAAAAAATAATGAACACCCTGCCTTAACAAAGGCCTTTCACTAAAAAAAATGAATGGCCTTTGTTTTTCAAGGAGGCCGAACTAGACCTCCTTATTGGCTAAAGTAACACAGCGGATCTTCTCGATCAAGAAATTTTATGAAGCAGTTTTCTGCTGACCCTGCCCATAGATAGGGAAGTAGTAAAATTCAATCCCCCCAGTCTCAGCAACGCCTTCTTTTCTAAGCAAAAAACCTTCATCAACCAGCTCTTTTAGCTTGTTGCTCGCATTGTTGATTTTCAGGTTGCATACCTCTGCGACCTCCGACGCGGTCACCCACCCTTTGCTCACAACATAGCTGTACAGCTCTTTTTGGGTTCTTTTCGGTTCTGGCCCCAAAACCTCCACACGCCCCTGACAGCAGGCATGCAAGGGAAAGCTCAACTTATCAGCCCCAGCACGAATGTTGTCCAGTAAGACAGCATTAGCAACGTCACTGACAAAAAAGCCCCGTTTGCCCACGGACTTAGCTGCGAGCATGATGAACGCCTCACGAGGGAAGGATGCATCGATGCGTCTGACACCTTCAAGTGAGATATCGTAGATATCCACTTCTGGAGAATTAGAGATGTAGTTTGAGAGTGCTGCCGCGACGGCCTCACCATCAGTAACTCCCCATCCATCCTTGGTGCCATCAGCATTCGGCTCAGCAAAGCCCATGAAATCGATGAGTTTGATACGTGCGATTATCTGTTTCATAAAACTTATTGAATCAGAGTAAGGTAGATATAGCAAGGAAACACTACAGTTTTGCCCGAGGAAAACAGAGCGTTATGTGAGTTCCTTTCGCAAGAAAGCAATCTGTACTCATAAACGCTGTGGCTTCAAATTGGTTGCCGTTAGGCTTTAGATCGATCACATGCTTATCGAGTCTGACATGAAGTGAACCACCAAACTGGATGGCAATCATTGCAGCTCGGTTTAACCCAGATCCTCTGTGCTCACCCTTACGACTCAATCCCTTGTTGAACATTTCCAGAATGAGTGCCTGGTCAGGTGAGTTCTGGTGTGGGTGCCCACGCCAATGTAAGCCCTCGCGTAGACTATTGAGAAGCCCGACCCCAAGATCAGCGATAGAAATGAAAATGTTACCTGAGGCTGGATAGTGGTGCATGTACACAAATCCAGGGGTTGATACCTGGCTATGTTCAAACACATTGCTACAAAACTCGCTGACAACAGTCTGAATGTTAGACAGGAACGTATCGCAATCTGTTTTTATCAAAACACCTAGCGCATCAGTTAACTGACTAGGAATAGGTCTGTTCCGACTTGACTCCGTGGGGCTGACGGCCCGAATCTCAAGCAAATTAGCGCTCTGGCCAGCATATGCTATTGAGGCATCCCGAGCTTGAGGTCTGTACGGCATGACGACGGCTTCTGGCGGTAACGAGTGGAAAAAACCACAGCGCTCTAGGAAAGTGAAACAATTGCAGGCCCCTCCTTCAAAAGTTAGCGTCAAATTCTTACGTAACGACACTACATGGTGACAAAGGCAAAGCAGTTTCAGGGTGGCATCAGCCAGAAACTTACAGTCCCTCCCTATCTTTATCTCCACATTAGAAATAAAGGGCAATTTACTGAACTGCGCCGGCCTGACCACCCGTTCAAAATCATGGGTGTCATAAAAACTTCTCTGAAAGGGAAAAGATATTGTCTCAATCAATGGAGGCTGCCTAACGCTCTGTTCCTGATGCAATTGCTATGGGGCCGTGCACACAAGCTCACCCTTATCGTTTTCGGAAAGTTCGATGCTCGACCATCACGCCGATGATCTCGATGTGCTGCCGATCTGAATGCATGGTGGGGTAATCGTCGTTGAGGGGAACCAGCTCAAACACCTCTTGCCCGTTCTCGTCGATACCACGGGGGCGATATTTCTTAAAGGTGGCCTCTTCGCCACCGTTCTTGGCCACTACATAGTCACCAGGACGTGGTTGCTCGTCAGGATCAATGATCACCAGATCCCCTTCGTTGAAGAACGGGGTCATGGAGTTACCGCGTAGCCAAAGGCCAAATCCACAAGGACCGATATCAACGCTGGCAGACACAAACTCCACATTGCCATCAAAGGTCGTGGCCTGCTCACACATCTCCCGCCAGTTGCCAGCTTGGACATAGCTCAGGATCGGTACCCGATTTCCCTGCGGGATCACTGCTGGCTCAACGTTCGACTGTTCCGGCGATCCCTTTCCCGTAGAAAGCCAGTGGGCAGACACCCCGAATACTCTTGCCAAGGCGACTAGATAATCCGCGCTAGGGGACACATCACCGCTTTCCCACTGAGACACAGATGGTCCAGTCGCACCAATAAGCTCGCCCAGCTTCCGCTGGGTAAGTCCATGTTTTTTTCGAAGTTCTTTGATGCGTTCGTTTTTCATAGTTTGAAAACTTTAACACTCATGAACTTTGAAGTTTTTAAACTCAGTGATTGACTTTCCAAAGTCTAAAAGATAAAAAGTCCAAATCTGATGATTGGAGTTCCAATCTTTTTGTTTAAAACTTCAAAGGTACTCGTGATGAAAAAGACGGATGTGCTCAACCACTTCGGTGGGGTCTCCAAGACAGCCAAGGCTCTGGGTATCAACATGGCCACGGTTTCCTGCTGGGGTGAAGTCATTCCAAAGGGGCGTGCGTACCAGATCGAGGTGATGACAGGCGGCAAGCTGAAAGCCAACGACTCGCAACCTCGTACCGCACAATGAGGGTAGCACCAATGCCACCACGTCATATCAATCCTGCCGTTTCGCATGCTCCGCCGATGACCGTCAGTGCGATCAACCTTGTGATCTCCCCTGACATTCCACCGCTGATGCCCATCGCCAAGTTCGCCGAGTGGATCGGTGTCTCTGTCGACACTGCTCGCCACTGGGTCAGAACCGGCCGCCTCGATGTCATGGAAAAAACCAGAGGCAACGAGCTGGTGATGGTCAAGGTGCATGTGTTCATCGCTAAGCAGATGGCCGGCTCGATGTTAGTACACAACTTCAAGCTCGCGAGTTAACCATAACCGGCCAAGGATGAGTTCACTATGTTTGACCTGAGTTCAACCAAACAACCGCACTTCGAGTCCGCCTGCTCACGCTTCGCCGCCAGCCATTCCCTTGCCGAGGTGGCACGCGCTGCTGGTATTGGCGAACAGTTACTGCGCAACAAGTTAAACCCAGCACAACCGCATCAACTCACCGCCCGGGAACTGGTGGCCATTTATCACGCCACAGAGGGGGACGAGACCCTGTTCGACGGCCTGCTGTTGGAGTGTGGCCTCACAGCAGTGGCTATCCCCAAGGCTGATCGGGCCCCTTCCCTGCCCCACCAGGCCATCGACCTGAACGCCAAGATCGCCAGCATTGGCCAGCGGGCGCTGGAGCTGACTGACCGCGGCCGGATCACCCGCTCTGAGCGCAACACCCTGGTGAGCGTGGCCACCTCGGCCATGGGGTCGCTCGCCATCCTGATCCACGACATTGAGGCCCGCTTTCAGGCGGTGCCGACCCTGGCCTGTGCGTCAGACATCCTGATGCAAACCATGACCATGTAAAGAGGGAACCCATGCAAACCCAACGCATTGACCATCAACAACGCAATTTGGCTGGCCTGACGCCAGAAGAACAGGTGGCCATGAACACCGCCGGCTGCATGTTGCTGCGCGAGATGTTCGGCAAGAAGCGCTCGAGCCTCGACACCGACTGGCTAGCACTGGGCCAGGCCAAGAAAGCGGCCATCTGTGCCATCGCCCGCCAGCCTCGGGGCGAACTGATGAGCGCCACGCTATCGGCATTACCGCATGCGCAGCGCGAGGCGATCCGCCTTGCCGTGATTGCACTGGAGTACCAAAGCGAATTTCGTGGCGGCTGTGACACCAAGGTATGGCACCCGGCACCGGTCACCAGATCCATCAGGGATATCGAGAGGGAGAAGAAAGAGAGAGCAGCAAAGCTGCGCATGAAACGCGCGGTGCTGGCAGCAAGCCAGATGACCGGGCAAGGCCCACGCCCCATTGGGCAATAAAAAAGCCCGCATTACGGAGCTGCAACTCCAAGCGGGCCTCTATCAACAACATATGAGGAAGTCGACATGGCAACTTTAGCGATCCCCTGCGCCCTGCGCAACCTTCGCATCCAACAACGCAAGCTGACGGGCCGCTATGGCGCCCGTCTTAGCCAACACCCGGACGGGGTTGCGCTTATCGAGCGGTCAACCGCACTGGCTTGGGCTTCTCTGTTCAGCCGCATCAACCCCTGCACCACTCAGCAAGGAGCCTGACCATGAACGCACAACCGATCCAAATCAATCTGCTCAACCACCATGCCGCCAAGCGCCTGCGCCAGTTGCGGGAGCAGTTGAAGCTGAGCCGCCCCAAGTTTGCCGCCCTGCTCGGCATTCCGCCCACCACGCTCAAGAACTACGAGCTGGGATACCGCGAGATCGGGGGCGGCCTATTCCTGCTGCTCGCCAACCACCCTGAGTTGAAGCGCCATGTCGATTGGCTGCTGACCGGCATCGCCACACCGGAGGTGCATGTATGACCACGATCTTCCATCCCATATCAGAGCAGGAGGCGCTGGCCGAGTTGCCGCGCCTGCACCAGCGGCTCACTGCCAAAGCCCGTCACTCCTCATGCCTCAGAGGAACGGAGGGTAAAACCATGTTAGCCCAGGCAAAGCGTGCCCTGCGCTGGCATCAGCTGTTTCTCAGCATCAACCGGAGGGCCTGCCAATGAGTGACATCATCAAGATTGCCCGCCAAGCCCCCAAGGTGGTCGAGGGTCTGCTGGCCGATATGTTTGCCGCCAATGCCGAAGATAACCGCATCGCCCTGGGCGGGGTTTACTCCGGCCAGCAGTACATCCAGCTACAGCTGGTTGCGACCAGCAACCCGGCTGATCTGCTCGATGATGACGGCGATGGAGACGATGAAGAGGCGGCACCAATCCCCGCTCACAACCAGCTGACCACCCACTGGCTGGCAGCCCGCGCCGAGTTTATCGCCGCCGGTGGTGAGGCCAGAGGCGATCGGGATATCCCCCGAGAGCTGCTGGCACTCGGTGCGGTGCGCTCTGTCTATTGGCTGGCACTGGGTCAGGGCGAAACCGCGCTGGCCAAAGAGATCGGCGAGTGGTGGCAAGAGTGCGCGCCACTGCATGGGCAAGGTGAGGTGATCAAGTGACCCATCACCTGCAGCAGGAACTGACCAGCCAGATGTATCGCTGGCAAGAGACCTATCGGGAGGACGCAGCGCGGCTGCGTCTTTATCAACGGGAGCTGGCCCATGCGCGCCGGCTACCTGCACGCCCCCGCGTCAGCATCAAGCTGTTGCTGCGCCAGTGTGCGGCCGCCCGTCGAATGAAAACCCATGCTCAGCAGCGCATCAGTGGATGCCTGTTTCGCATCAAGACGTTATCCGCTTAACGCATGACCAAGCTCACCACCCGGCTGCCGCTGTCGAGAAAAGCACAGCTGCAGCGCGTCAACACCCTTTGCAACTCTCTGCCCGGCGTCAACTTTGACGCCGTTTTCGGCGGCCCACGCGGCCAATACGATCTGCTGTGGGCCATCCAGTTGCTCGATGGCCTCTCCCCCGAGTTAACCCGCGACCTGTTCAAGCAGTACGCAAGGCGCCGCAAGGATTGCAGCTTCACCCATTGCCGGGCAGCCAATATCTGGCTGCGTGAGCGCACCCGCTGGGTGCGCCAGCTGCTCCATTCCATCCCGGTCAACCCGAGGGAGATGCGCGATGAAGACGGCCGCAAGAAGGTGGCCCACCAGTTCGCCAACCAGACCGCAGCTATTTACAAGAACATCGAGCAGGACATCAAAGAGGGCGCCGAGCCGGATCTGCTGCAGACCTGGGCGCTGATGCGCCAGACTGCCGACCAGTGGGGCTTTATCGGCAAGATGCCCAAATTCAAATCCGACGAAGTGCGGGATAACTGGATCCTGAGCGTGCTGGTGCGCCTGCTCTCAGCCAAGTGGTGGGAGAAGCGCGTCAACCGCTGCTGGGACCGGCTGCAGGAGCAGATCAACATTCTGCTCGGCAAGGTACGCAAGGGCGTGTCGGCTTATGTATCGAACGCCACCATGAAGGTGGTACGCGAACGCAAGCGGGCCATGATGCGCTGGCTGGCCGAGTCGGAAGTGGTCAACGAGCAGTATGATCTGGTCGTGTCGATGAAGGATTGCTGGGAGGCCAGCAACGCCAACCCGGTGAACCGCCGCAACGAAATGATGGTGCGTGCTCGGGGGTTCAATGACTATGCAGAGGAGCAGGGTCATGTGGGGGTCTTCTTCACCTGGACCGCCCCGAGCCGCTTTCATGCCTGGACACAAAAGCACAACGGCAAAGCGGTAGAGAACAAGCGCTATCAAGGGGCCACGCCGCGGGAGACCTGCGCCTATCTGGCCAAACTCTGGAGCCGCGCCAGAGCCGCCCTCAAACGGTGGAACGCGCCCGTTTATGGATTTCGCGTGTGCGAGGCTCACCACGACGGCACCCCGCACTGGCACCTGCTGCTATTTATGCGCCCGGAAGATCGCAACCGGGTGATCGGCATCCTGCAACGCTATGCCCTGACCGATGACCACGAAGAGCTGGTGCGGGATATCAAGGGCGCCCCACCCTTTACCGACTTTACTCCCCGCTTCGACTGGAAAGAGATAGACCCGGCCAAGGGCGATTCCGCGGGCTATATCGCCAAATACATTGCCAAGAACATCGACGGCGCCTACCTGGACGATGACGAAGAGGCAGGCACTGCCGCCGATGAGGGCGCCTTGCATGCCGTGGCCTGGGCCAGTTGGTGGGGCATTCGCACCTTCCAGCAGATCGGCGGCGCCCCGGTCGGGGTATGGCGCGAGCTGCGCCGCATCAGCAACGCCAAGAAG